>JBDHMQ010000062.1:0-8146 GCA_039656095.1 Gemmatimonadota bacterium
CCAGCCGGATGACTCCACCTCCCGGTGGGCCACCCGCGAATCCGTTGTTGAATACGAGGCTGGTGTTGATCCCCGAGACCTTTGAAAACGCAACAGGGCAGACATCCCCGACCACAAAGCCCAGATTCGGGTTTCCGATGTCCTCGCCTGGATCCACAGTCTCGCATGTAGTATCAGTGAATACAGTGCTGCTGTAGTCGAACTGCTGGATCAACTGGAGATTGCCAGGGTTAGTGCCCCGCCAGATGCGGTAACCCTCGGTATCGAACTTACGGTAATTCGGGTTGTACAGCGCACTTGCAGTATCACCTGCAACTCCGAAGAACGGGTCACCCTCGCCACCCGGGTCTTCCGAGCTGCTCTTCTCCCAGATGACCGTGACGTTGTTGTTGCCCGGAACCAAGTAGAATACCGGCTGTTCGGGAGCAAAGCCGAGCAGGAACTTCGAGTCGAAGATCGTCTGGGCGACGAGCGCCTTACCAAGCAGGCTGCCGGGAATGACGCTTACGTCAAACTGGCTGATCTTGCCCTGGGGACCCTCGAGCGAGGTCGCTGGAACTGCACCCGTGTACCCGTCCCAACCGGCCCCTCGCTCAATGCTCTTGACCACGTTTACCGGATCAAACTCGGTGCAGGATGCGGCCGTTGCATCTGTGCAGCCACGCGAACTTGGGAATCCAGGATGGAATGACGGCACACCCGGTGGGTTTGCATTGTCGTCCGCATCGTTCGCGGAAATCCCCGATGGCGAACCGTCGCTCATCGTCGCCACGGTCGCTGCGGCAATATAGGCCACCACGATTTTTGCCGACTCACCCGGCAACAGGGTGAACGGGCCCGAAGCTTGGAAGAAACGCGTGTCCTCGGCACTTTCCGTCAGGAAGCACAGCGAGCGCTGCACAAGAGACGGATCGGCATTGGTGATTTCGGCCGTAATACTGCAGGGAACATCTCCCTGGGCCGGGTTAAGCGTACCCGAGAGATACCGCCACAATTGTTTGTCGGTCCCTGGATCCGGCAATACGCCCACTCCGGTTCGCAGCGTGGCCGAAAATAGCGTCAGTCCCACCTGTGTCTGAGTTCCCGGAATAAGTGGGCTCTTCAGATACTTCACACCGACGATTCCCGGTGCGTTCGTGAAAAACGGCGGGAAAAAGATGTCGGGTGTGTACTCGAATGCCGGAATCCGGAACCCGCCATGGTATGAGATCCCGATATCAAACGGCAGGATGGCGGTCGAGTAATTGTCCGTCGCCACCGAACCCACATCCATGTCGGTCGCGAAAGCGGCATATACCTCATTAAAACTGATACCTGCGTCCGGAATCGAGTTTTCCCCGGCGAAGAACTGCGCTTCGTTCAGGTTCTGGAATTCAAATCCGGCGGTGACGTTTTCCAATTCGAAAATGAAGTAGATGAGTGCCTCGTTACCGGCCGGGAAGTTCCAGGCCAACGAGCGTGACGTCACCAGGATACCCATTGGATGCTGACGACCGCTCAGCTTGTTGGGATTTCCGTCCCAGTACTGCATCCAGGAATCCTGCTGCGACGCGACCTTTCGACCTACGAGCACATCCTGGAAAATGTCGGGATCGTCAACAAACGCCTCTGCAGGCCAATTTGCGAGGTCGTCCGGGTTGAGCGAGTCGAAAATGTTCGACACGGCTGTCCCCGAGGGACGGAGTCCGCTGGCGTCGAAGAAGAACGCGCCCACGGTGTCGTTAGCCCAGGGGCCGCCGTCCGCACCCATAATGCCCGCTACCTGCACACCGGTGTTGAAGATGTACTGGTTAGGCGAGCCGGTCGGCCAGAAGCCACCACCACCCGTCGGGCTGTTGAAGATGTCCGTGCAGGTCCCGTTACCATCGTTGGTCAGACCACACTGGAACTGGTTCCCCTGCAGCACGGCCGTGGGGCCGGCAAACAGGGAGAATGATTCGCGCCTCTGGTCAGCAAGCCGTTTGGCGTCAGGGTGTACGTCACCGATCGCGGTTGCTCCCGCGGCCAGCCACAAACCCGTCAGCAAGCCGCCCCAAACTAGGCGCCGGCCCGTGCGACCGAGCTGTGCAAACGTCGTGAGATTCATTGCCACTCCTGGTCTTTCAGGTGACGGGGGGGGGGATCATTCCCGCCCCCCACCTTCCATGAATCCTTCTTCCTAGAACGCGATCCTGAGGCCCAGCCGCATCAGCTGGTCAGACCTCTCAAAGCGCGACTCAACTCCGAAACCATGCTCATATACCTGTCCGAATGCCGTTGTCTGTTCCTCGACGGTGAATATTCCATCGCCGTTTCCGAAGCGCTGCTCGGCTCTGAGCAGCATGAACTTGTTGAAGTCCGAATCGGTCGATTCTATCACGATGTCGAAGTCATCCACGGCGGCGTCACCGTCGAGACGGGAGTCGCCGAGCGAAACGGTCAAACGGGCGGTCTTGAACAACTCGTTGTTCGTGTTGCCCGTCTCGAGGAACAGCGTCGAATTGTTCGTCATGTTGAACGGGTTCCGCCAGTCCATGAACGCTTGAAGGTTCAAGCTGTTGCCGACCTGGAAGGCCTTCGTGAGCCGCATATCGAATCCAATGGTCCACGGCGTCTCTGCTCCGCTGATCGTGCTCTCCGGCAAACCACCGGCGCTCGGCGGACCGGTCGCCCCGCCACCCTGATTGATCAGCTTCGTGTAGGGCAGGCCGCTCCGTACACGGAGGATCGTGGACAAGCCCATATCCCTAAAGATCGCGCCTGCTACCGAACCCTCCTGGAAGTCCGTCGGGAACGACAGGCTTCCGGTCCAACTGATGCTGTGTCGGCGACTCTGCTCCAATCTGAGCAAGGTCTCCGGCGGCAGCGTCGGTTCACCCGTCAAGAGCGCCAGATTCGATGTCGCCCGGAGGATGAATCCCTGGAAAGTGAACGGATCCGAACCCGAACCACGAGCGTCGAGGAAGGTGTACGCCAAGTTGCTGCTCAGCATGTTGCCGACAGTCTTGTCGATCTTCAACTCGAAACCGTTGGACTCCGTGAAGTCCTGATTCGTAAGCACGTTCAGGAACAGCGTCGCACCCGCGCGTGTCGGATCCTCGAACGGTAGCTTCCGGGAAGTGAGGGCCCCGCGCTGTTTCTTGTTGAACGCCGAAACGTCGACTACGAGATCGTCGCCGATCAGTTGCCGATAACCGAACTCGAATGTCCGGGTCGATGGCAAATCTACATCGCGGGCGAACGCAGAGTTGGTGTTACCGTTCTGCAGGTCGAAAAACACGTTGTTCAACACGCCGAAGTTCCCCGCCGATATCCCAGCCCCTTCAACTGCGAACGTAGCTCCGGTGAAGAATGCCGGTGTCTGAACGAAGCGCCCGTAGCTCAACCGGAACGTCGAGGTCGGCGTGACCGGGAAGCTGGCCCCGATTCGCGGGCTGAACTCCGACTTGGTCTGGGCCTCGATGAAGTTGTTCTTGCAGATGCCGTCGGGGTTTGCCGCTATATTGTTCGTATTGCGGCAATTGTCCGGCTCATCCCACTTAGGAACGTACGTACCGGAATTCCCGTCGAACCTGACGAACCCTGCCTGCAGACTGTCTGGAATGTTGAATACGAAACCAGGCGTGCGCGGATATTCTGCGCCCGTATCTAGATAGTCGAATCGGACCCCGGCCTCGATGACCAGGTCACCGATGTCGAGACGGTCCTGGAGGAACGCACCGATTTTCTTCGGATTCCCCGCCTCTGGCAGCGGAATCAACGTGGTGTATAGCGGCATGCTCATCGCGCGAAGGTTGATGTCGAAGTACTCGGCTCCGACCTTAAGCCGGTTGAACCGGCCGAGCTGCCAGTCAAGTGATCCGCGAATCTGGAGACGGTCCTCGGCGTTCTGCGCCAGGCCACCACCGCCAGCCCCGTTAAGCGTGAAGCTAGTGTTCATCGCATACGGGTTCGAACGCAGATTCGCGGCGAGGCCAGTGAGACTCTGCGTCGTTGACGCAAGCTCAGTCCTCTCCGGGAAAAACATCATGCTGTCACGCGGCACCGCGTTACTGCGGTAGGCGTTGAGGAATTCGTCGGAAGGATCGAACGCATCGAAGCCCGTGACGACAACGTCTTCATTGTCAAACGCAAAATCGACGTCCCCGAACAGAAAACCCAGGGATGGATCGCGGTTGTCGTTCCACCACTGCTGGTCGAGCATACCCGTCACGTTCCGGTCCTGCGAGTACGCGATCAAAAAGTCGAACGCGAGCTGTTGCTCCGCGGTCTGCGTAATCGTCTGGAACCATGACAGTGAGTAGGAGTCGCGTGTCGAGCGGTTACCATCGACTCCGTCGAACCTGAAGTTCGACGTGTATCCGGAATGGCCTATACCTTGATTCCGATTGCGATTGAATGACAGGTTGATCCGCGAACCGCGAGGAAGCTGCCAATTCAAGTTGGCGTGGAACAGATCTCTCTGGTTCCAACCGTTCGGAATGGTGCGCCCATTGTCGAATGGAATAAAGGTTGGCGCCGTGACGTCGACGAAATCCGATACGCCTGGTGCACTCGACGCCCGTGGCATGGCGAATGTGGCAATCTCGCCCATCCCTGGCCTGCCATTCAGGCCGTCACAAAAGCTTGCAACGTCACACGTGTCGAAACCATTTATCGAAAAATGCTCTGGCTCGAGCTCCGTGGAGCTATTGTCCTGGCCAGTTGCGGTTCCCGCGAAGAAGAACGTCAGGGGGCCAGCGATCGGTCCGCTCAGCGTAAATTCGGCACGGTTGAAGTTCTGGCGCCATTTATCGGGCCCAAACTGATCCGACATAGCCGTCAGTGAACCGTTGAGCGCCTGGCCACCCTTCCGCGTGACAAAGCTAATCACACCGGATTGTCCCCCGCCGAATTCAGCCGAGAACGCACCGATGGTAACATCGACCTGCTCGAGCGCATTCGTCGGCAGCTGGATGTTGTCGGATGTTCCCGTACCGAACCCACGACTGAGCACGCCGTTGATTATGACAGCTTCCTCGTTGGGCCGGCCACCGCGAATCGTGCGGCCGGAGTTCGTCTGAACGACACCGGGCTGTAGTACCACGATACTCGCCGCGTTGTCGAGCGGCAGTTGATCGATGAGGTCACCCTGGATGATCGACTTGGTGGTAGTCTGGTCACGCGGGACGAGCGGGTTACGCTCACCCTGCACCGTGATCACGTCCAGCTCGACGGCCGAGGCGGCCAACTGGAAGTTGAGTGTCGTGGTTTGACCGGCCAGGATCCGCTCGTCGGCGATCTCCGTTGTTCGATAGCCGATGAACGTGGCTCGAACAGTATGGAGGCCGGCGGGCACTTCGTTGACGAAGAAGAAACCCTGGTCGTTCGTCAAATTACCGAATGACGTTCCAACTACGAAGACCTGCGCCCCGGCAACGGGAGCACCCGTTGCTTCATCGGTGACGCGGCCTTGGATCTTTCCGGTAGTAGCCTGTCCAAATAGCGGGCTGGCGACAAACAGCGCCAACGCAGCTGCAGCCAAGCTTGAGCGGAAAGTCCCTCTGAACCAATTACGAAGCATTGATCCACCCTCCTCGGGCAGTAAGGAGACTCGTCGACCGCCAATCGGCCTACGGATACCACGCACCGGGGACTGTGCCCGCAGTGCTTCCGTTGACCCGGTCAACAGTGAAGTAGAGACGACTATGTGGGAAGTCGATGACCGACTTCCAGAGATGCGAACAAACGTAGAGCCGATAGCGCCCCCCCCGTCTGCTTTAAAAGAAACCCACTTGCCGGTATGCACCGCTATTCCGGCGCTCCCAAAATGCAACCCAGAGACACAAAGCAACGAATACTCTTCATGGCGTCTCGCCGCGAAGGAGCCTCCGTCGTTTTTATCTCAAGACTACGTCTATGCTTGTATCTATATTTAATGCGCGTGTTTGACGCGCCCAGACTCAACAGCAAGCGGGCTCCGAAGGGGCCCCTGGCGCCGTACCCGGCAGTCAACGGGATATGACGCTCGAACAGATTAGACGGCCCCCTTATGCATGTCAATAGCGCGGGCGCCGTCATGGCAGGTGGAAATCCAGCAAATCATGCACCTTAGACCGTCGCCGACTGCGGGCGGTGGGGCCAGGATTCTTGGCCTCGCCAGGCGACGCAATATTCTGGAAGCAGGCCATTGACATCCTTAATTTCAGCTCTCGTCGATCTCCAGACGGACGAATTTCCGTCTTCCTCTTTGTACAACGTACGTTCCGCTTGAAAGATGACAGTCGGGGTCGAGAATGGGCTCCCCATCCACCTTGATGCCCCCCTGTTCGAGAATACGGCGGGCCTCGGATGTAGACTGGGCGAGCCCGGCACGTTTCAGGACGTGAGCGATCCAGATCCCACGATTCCCATCGCTCGTCAACCTCACAGAAGGCATCTCATCGGGCAGATCTCCCTTCCGATGCACTCGATCAAAGGCATCGCGAGCGCGGCTTGCCGCTTCCTTTCCGTGGTAACGTAAGACGATTGTCTCTGCGAGCCATCGTTTGGCAGACAGCGGATCCGTCTCGGCCTGTGCAGTCCAAGTCTCTCGTTCTCCGGCGTTGGCTCCGGATGCCAGTTCGATCCACTCTGTTAGCAGGCTATCCGGTATCGACATGGTACGTCCGAAAGTCTCTGCGGGATCCATGGCCAGACCGATGTAATTGTCATACGACTTCGACATCTTCTGCTCGCCGTCCGTTCCGCGCAGCAGTGGCATCGTCAGACATACCTGCGGCTCCTGTCCTTCACGCTCCTGGATCGTGCGTCCAAGCAGCAGATTGTATGTCTGGTCCGTACCCCCCAGTTCGACGTCTGCTTTCAGGATGACCGAATCATAGGCGACCAACATCGGGTATATGAACTCACTGAGCGTGATCGGCTGCTGGGCCGTATAGCGCCGAGAAAAGTCCTCTCGTTCCATCATCCGCGCGACAGTGTATTGTGAAGTGAGGCGCATAATGGATTCCAGATTCAGCTTCGCCAGCCACTCACTGTTGCGACGCACCTGTGTACGGTCGGGATCCAGAATCGTGAACACCTGCTTGGCATATGATTTCAGATTCTGTTCGATCTCATCGCGTCCCAGCATTGGCCGCGTATCGCTCTGACCCGAAGGATCTCCAACGATTGCTGTGAAGTCGCCGATCACGAACACGACCTGGTGACCGAGTTCCTGAAACGTCCGCAACTTGTGGATCGATACCGCATGCCCGATATGAAGGTCGGGTCGTGTGGGATCAAACCCCTGTTTGATGATCAGTGGCGTGTCGGTCTTCCGCGAACGAACGAGCTTACGTTTAAGCTCTCGTTCGGGAATGATCTGTGCAGTTCCCGCACGAATCAGTGCGAGTTGTTCGTCGACTGGGAGAAACATTCGGCCGGCTCGCCCTGTACCTGAAGTCATGAAAGTCGCGGCCGGTTATGTCCGCGGGTGCGGCGCAAGGATAGAGATGCCACAGAAACGAAGCAAGCAGATGAGACGCGCCCTCTCGCGGGGGATCGACGGACTCCGGAAAATTCGGAGCCTGCCGGCGTGGGTTTGTGCGCACACAAGCGCTCGTACACGGTGGATCGTGGGCTCCGGTATCGCCGGGGCCATGGCCCTCGGTGCAGGCTTGTCCTGGGGCGCCTGGCAACACATCTGCGACGACTGCCCCTCGATTGCCCAGATTTATGCGTTCGAGCCGAAAGAGGCTACACGGGTCTATGCCCTGGACGGCTCTCTGTTGCACGAGTTCGCTGTCGAGCGACGCACGGCTGTCGCGTATTCAGAGATCCCGGACCATGTCACGATGACGTTCGTGTCGATGGAAGACCGGCGATTCTGGAGCCATAACGGTATCGACTATTTGCGTTCGGCCCGTGCGTTTCTTGAGTTCGCTTTCCTGGGCTATGGAGGTGCCGGCGGAAGTACCATCACGCAGCAGTTGGCCGGCAACATGTTCAGTGGTGCCGTAAACCGGCAGGACATTTCGGTGAAGCGGAAGCTGCGCGAGATGAAGGTGGCAAGATCGCTGGAGTCCGCATTCACGAAGCAGGAGATCCTCGAAGCTTACCTCAACCAGATAAACTTCGACGGCGTATACGGCATCCAGAGCGCCGCTCAGTATTACTTTGGCAAGAACGCATCGGAACTGAATCT
>JBDHMQ010000063.1:0-12244 GCA_039656095.1 Gemmatimonadota bacterium
GCACGTATCATCTGCTCCGCCCACTCGTACATCTGCTCGAAGCAGTCCGAGGCATGCAGTTTTTCAGTCCACTCAAACCCGAGCCATTTGATGTCTTCGGCAATCGCGTCTGCGAAAGCTTCGTCTTCGGTCTCCGGATTCGTGTCGTCGTAGCGAAGATTGCAGGTGCCGCCGAATTCTTTTGCGATGCCAAAGTTCAGACATATTGACTTGGCGTGTCCGATATGCAGATAACCATTGGGTTCAGGCGGAAAGCGGGTGGCTACGCGGCCGCCGTACTTTCCGGACTCCAGATCGTCGGACACCATAGTGCGGATGAAATCGGTGTGGCCGGATTCGGCCGCGCTTTCGTTGCTGGGCATGGGCCACAACCTGCCGTCACCCGACCGTTCTGCCAAGCGGACCTGACAGGAGTGAGCAGGATCCGAAGTCTGTTGTATCTAGCGAGTGGGCTCGGGCGGAGATACAGTCGAACGGAGGCATGACCGTGGACGAGGAGGAAGCATGAGTTGGATGAAGGACCGAGTCGGGCGCATCGTTGATCTGCCAGTCATCTGCCTTGCGGTAGCCCTGGTGGCGTCCGCATGCGTTCCAGCGTCTGAGGCGAGACAGGAATCTGAGGACACTTCTTCGGCGATCGTGTCCGACACGACATTGCCTGCAGCCATCCTCGGTGAGGCAGGTCCACCGCGGGGCGAGAGAGTGGCATATCTGCCTTCGGACCCGGCAACTCAAGGCTATGTGGCCGTTCCCGAAGGTGAAGGTCCGTTCCCGGCCATAATTCTGATCCACGAATGGAACGGACTTGCCGAACGCGTCAAGCAGGTGGCTGATGCGCTGGCTGACGAGGGATATGTCGCGTTCGCCGCTGACCTGTACCACGGTCAGACGGGCTCCAACCGAAACGAAAACGTCGCGTTGATGCAGGAGGCGCGAGCCAATCCCGGCGAAATGATCGCAAATCTCGACCAGGCCGTGGCGTGGGTGAAAGCCCGCGATGATGTTTCGGGTCGAGTCGGAGCGGTCGGTTGGTGTTTCGGTGGAGGCGTGGCCTTGAGCTTTGGACTTGATGGCGTAGAGCATGAAGCCACAGCGATATTTTACGGTAGTTTGATTGACGATCCGGATCGGCTCGCGACCCTGGGTCACGAGGTGTATGGAACGTTTGGTGAACTCGATAATGGCATCCCGGAGACACAGGTTCGAGCCTTTGCCGACGCGCTTCAGCAAGCTGGGATCGAGAATGACATTCATGTATACGAGGGAGTCGGTCACGGATTCTGGCTCTGGGTGGAGCGGAATCCTGAGGCGGCGACTGGACCGGCGCGGGATGCATGGCGGCGGTTGCGGGCGTACTTCGGCCGGACTCTGACGGACTGACCGAGTAAGGAGGCAGGGATGGCGACTCCTGGTGGTGGAAAAGGCGGGGGAATGACCTGGCTACTGGGTGGAATGGTAGTTGGGATTCTCGGGACGATCTTCGTGCCGCGACTTGCGGCTCCATATTTACCCGAATCGCTACGAGGTGAGCAGCAGGAAGTATCGGGAACCGTAGAGGCCAAATCGACAGAAGTCGATCGCCTGTTGCTTACGGTCGGTAGTGAGTCCGGTGCGATGCTCATTACGTATACGAAGAACGTTGCTGAAATCGACCTGCTGATTGATGTCGGGGACAATGTCGTGCTTGTCGTTGATGAGTATGCGCCATTCATCAATGACGCGAGAATTCGCCGGGTGATGAAGCGTGATGATGGCGACGATGCCAATGCCGAAGTTTCCGAGTCGGTATCGGATCCTGTCGTGGACCTGATACCCGACTCGATACCTGAAGTCGAGCCCGCGACTTTGGATAGCAGCCAATTGACCCCGGACACCAGCCCATGAGCGGTCCTAAGCTTCCGCAGGCATCCAGCGAACAGACGAATGGTCGCAAGCGGCGACAGCGTGAACACCTGGATTCCGTGGTCGTGAGATTTGCGGGCGATTCCGGGGACGGAATGCAAACCGCGGGCGCTCAATTCGGCATCGAAGCGGCTCTGGCGGGAAGGGATATTTCGACGTTTCCCGACTATCCGGCCGAAATCCGAGCGCCGGCTGGCACCACGTATGGGGTTTCGGCGTTCCAGATTCACTTTGGATCACAGGACGTCAAGACGGCAGGCGATGAACTGGATGTTCTCGTTGCGATGAACCCGGCAGCCCTCAAAGTGAACGTGGACAATCTCAGTCCAGGTGGGACGATCGTCGTCGATACGGGAGCGTTCACCGAGCGAAACCTGAACAAGGCGGGTTACGAAATGAACCCGCTCGAGGACAACAGCCTGGCGCCTTTCGTGCTTATCTCCCTAAACATCACGGCTCTCACCTTGCGCGCTGTCGAATCGTTCGACTTGTCTAAGAAGGAGGCGAGTCGGTGTCGAAATATGTGGGCGTTGGGTCTTGCCCTGTGGATGTTCGATGGCGACATGCAGGCGACGATCGAGTGGGTAGAAGCGAAGTTCGCCGGGCGTGGGGATACCGCGGCTGCGAACGTAGCGGCGATCAAAGCAGGCAACGCATTCGGTGAAACCGCTGAAATGCCGTCTGTGGCGGCCGGCTGGACCGTTGATCCTGCGGAGCTGGAGCCGGGGCTGTACCGAACCGTGAGCGGAACAGAAGCTCTGGCCTGGGGCCTGACATCAGGGCTCGCTTCCTCTGGAATTGAGCGGATGATATTCGCCTCATATCCGATTACACCGGCGTCCAACCTGCTTCATTCGCTGGCCAGAATGCGAGACTATGGTGTCGTAACGTTTCAGGCGGAGGACGAAATCGCGGCTGCCTGCGCGGCGATCGGTGCATCGTATGGGGGGGCGCTAGGTGTGACTTCGAGCTCAGGACCGGGCATTGCTCTGAAGGGCGAAGCCATAGGCCTTGCTGTTGGCATCGAATTACCTCTGATCGTAGTGAATTCTCAGCGAGCCGGTCCGTCCACGGGAATGCCGACCAAGACGGAACAATCAGACCTATTTCAAGCACTGTACGGCCGTAATGGAGACGCTCCGGTGGCAGTGTTGGCCCCGGCTACGCCAACGGACTGTTTTGAGGTTGGCCGGGAATCTGTTCGAATCGCGACGCAGTTCATGACCCCGGTTTTCGTTCTGACAGACGGCTATCTCTCCTCCGGGATCCTGACACGCTTGCCCGACCGTGGGTACGACCAGGGACACCAGGACTTGAGCACCGGATTGGCGGCTTGGAACGCGATGCCGATACGAGCAACATTTCCTACGATCCGGAGAACCATGACCGGATGACCCGGATCCGTTCTGACCGGATCGAACGGATCGCTCAGTACATCCCGGAGCAGACGGTAGACGCCGGTGATCAATCCGGACCGCTTGCGATTGTGGGTTGGGGTTCGACGTTCGGCGCCATCTCCAAGGCCGTCGAGAGGTCACGGGCCGACGGCCTTGCCGTGTCTCACATTCACCTTCGCTGGCTATCGCCGTTTCCGCGTAATCTCGCGGACCTGTTGGCCGGATTTGATCGCGTGCTCGTGCCGGAAGTGAACGCAGGTCAGTTGGTACACGTCCTGCGATTCAAGCTTGGCGTGCCGGCCGAAGGCCTGAACCGCGTTACCGGACGACCGTTCAGGATTCACGAAATTGAGGCAGCAATCAGCGCCGCACTGGAGGAATCGTCATGACCGAGGCCACACAGTCACCCCCGCTGGTAGCGCGGGATTTTGCATCGAGCCAGGACGTTCGCTGGTGTCCGGGATGCGGGGACTACGCGATTCTGAAGAGCGTACAAAAAACGCTGGCCGATATCGGAGCGTCTCGCGAGAACACGGTGTTTGTGTCCGGAATTGGATGTGCGGCGCGGTTTCCCTATTACATGTCGACGTATGGGTTTCACACCATCCACGGCCGGGCCCCTGCAATAGCTACGGGCTTGAAGCTTGCAAACCCGGAGCTCGACGTCTGGGTTATCAGCGGAGACGGAGATGCGCTGAGCATCGGTGGAAACCACACGCTTCACGTCCTGCGCAGAAACGTGAACCTGCAGATCCTTCTGTTCAACAACGAGATTTACGGCCTCACCAAGGGCCAGGCGTCGCCGACCTCTCGCAGGGGTACGGTTACTCCGTCCACTCCACGTGGCTCATTCTCAAATCCTGTCCATCCGCTCTCGTTTGCCATCGGTGCCGGCGCCCGTTTCGTGGCTCGTGGAATTGATGTCAACCTGAAACACCTCACGGAAGTCATGAAGGCGGCGCACGCCCACAAGGGGACTGAGATCTTCCAGAACTGCATCGTGTTCAATGATGGGTGCTTCTCAGAATTTACCGACCGGGAGAATGCAGCTTCGATGCAGTTGCTTGTAGAGCACGGTAAGCCGCTTCGGTTTGGTCCTGACGGGAGTAGGGGATTGCGGCTCAATGCGGCCAACTGGCGCCTGGAAGTCGTCGAGGTAGGTGCCGACGGAGTGGATGAAAGCGAGTTGCTCGTCCACGATGAGCAGAACCGCGGTCTGGCGCTGTTGCTCGCAGAACTCCAGCCGCCGGACTTTCCGATGGCAATCGGTGTTCTGTATCGCGATCCGGCCCAGAGTTACGACGATGTGATGCTCGAAGGCGTGCCCGCCGCCGGTGCACCGCTGTCAAAGTTGCTCACTAGCGGTCGAACCTGGACCGTCGGCTAGAAGCCTGTCGACAGGCCTGCTTAGCCGAACAGCGCCTTGACGGCGGAGATCAGACCCGGGAATGAGAAGACCATCACGACGAGGAGCACCGGCGGAATCACATAGCGCATGAATCCGATCCATGCGCTGCGCAATCCCGGACTCGTCAGCCCATCTGCGATCTCAGCTTCAGCCTGATCACGAATCTTGTAGCCGACCAGAATGCTTGTCAGCAAACCGCCCAGCATCAGAAGGACGGTTCCGACCAGCTTATCCATCGCGCCGAGGAAGTTCAGGTTCACCGCTGAAGCCAGGCCAAGTGCAGCGATCGTCAAGCCGAACACCACGGACGCCTTGACCCGAGTCCACCCCCAGGTGTCGATCACGGCTGACACTACAACCTCAAGCAGCGAGATCGCCGAGGTAAGAGCGGCGAAAAACAGCATCACGAAGAAAGCAGCTACGATCCACTTGCCGATCGCGAGGCTGAGTAGCGCCGGTGGAATCGTGATGAACAGTGTCCCGACCGTGTTGTCGGAGATCTGGCCGCCGAGTCCGATCGTGTCCGCCAGGCCGAAGTGGAAGATGACCGGGAAGATAAACAGGCCTGCCATGAACGCCACTGAAAAGTCAGCGATGGCAATCGTAACGGCCTGTTTCGGCAGACTGTCCTTGCCCTTCAGATAAGACGCGTACGTCATAAGGGCGCCCATTCCCAGGCTGAGTGAGAAGAAGGCCTGGCCAGCTGCAGCCGTAATGATCGTAGGATTGAACAGTTCGCTTAGCTGGGGTCGCAGGTAGTAGGCGTAGCCGGCTCCACCTCCGGACAGCGTTGTTGCCCATATCGCGAGCCCGATAAGAATGATGAACAGCATCGGCATCAAAATGATGGCCGTTCGTTCAAGTCCTTTCTTGATCCCGCCGGTGACTACAGTGATCGTAATCGCCATGAATATCAGGTGTGTGATAATCGATGGTGTACCGACTCCGACTGCACCGAAGTAGTCACTTGCGCCAGCTGCGTCGGCGGGCAACACACCCCTCAAAGCATCCACCGCATAACGCATCGTCCAGCCGGCGATCACGGAGTAATAGGAAAGGATGCCAAGGCCGCAAAAGGCGAACAAAACGCCGACCGGCTTCCAGCGTGGACCCGCGAGCTTCTCGAGTGCTTTGACAGGAGAAACCTGTGCCATGCGACCGACCACCAGTTCGGAGGTCAAAAGGGGCAGGCCGACGAAGGCGACAAAAACCAGGTACAGGATCACGAAAGCGGCACCGCCGCCCTCTGCAGCCACGTACGAAAAGCGCCACATGTTCCCCAAGCCGACGGCCGATCCGACCGCGGCCATGATGAACCCGGTCCTCGATCCCCATCCCTCTCGGGTGGGTCCGGCTGGCGCTACACTCATGTCCGGCTCCTGTCTATGATCTGTTCGGCTGTACCAGAGCGCACCGACAATACGGGCGAGTCGCGTGCGACGACAAGCCGGCGGAGTTTTCCAACGTCTGCGGCGCCTCTACCTTGAGCCCTGGTTGCAATCCCGAAACGGAGGAAAGACGTAGCGTGGATATATCGGCAGGCGGCAACAAATCTCAGCGTGAGCAGTCGGGAAAAATCACGGTAATTCTACTCGTGGTGGGCATCACTCTGCTGTTCCTCGCCATGATCCGCACGTTTCTTCTGCCCCTGCTTCTGGCAGCTGTATTCAGCGGCATGTGCTACCCGTTATTCCGGGGCCTGATCGCGAGGTTGGGTGGCAGGACCCGACTGGCGGCTATCGTGACTCTGGTGGCGGTGCTGTTCATCGTCATCGTTCCAATGTCGCTATTTCTCGGCATCGTCGTCTCGCAGGCATTGAGGGTGAGCGAGACTGTGGGTCCATGGATCGATGCCCAACTGCGCTCTCCGGACCTTCTCGATGCTCTGCTGGCCAACGTTCCGCAGTTTGAGTGGCTCCGCCCGTACCAGGCCCAGCTCGTAGCAAAAGCTGGTGAATTGGCGGCGCTTGTCGGTGGGTTTGTAGTCAGCAGCGTTGCTTCGGCAACGCGGGGCACGGCGTCTTTTCTGCTGGACCTGTTCGTAATGCTCTACGCGATGTTTTTCTTCCTTATTTCGGGTCCAACTCTTCTGGCGCGTATGCTCTACTACCTGCCGCTGCCTGAAGGGGATGAAGCCCGCATGATCGACAAATTCGTTTCCGTCACCCGTGCCACGCTCAAGGGTTCACTCGTCATCGGTGTGGTGCAGGGAAGTCTGGCAGGCTTCGGATTCCTGGTAGCTGGCATTCCATCGGCTGCGTTCTGGGGAACGGTTATGGCTGTTCTATCCATTATCCCGGCAATCGGCAGCGGACTCGTCTGGGTACCGGCAGTGATATACCTGTTTGCCACTGGAGAGCTCGTAACGGCCATAGTACTTGGTATATGGTGTCTGGCTATCGTTGGCACCGTCGACAATTTCATGCGGCCGTGGCTGATTGGTAAGGACACGAAAATGCCGGACCTGCTGATACTGCTTGGAACACTGGGCGGCCTGATTTTCTTCGGCGCTGCCGGCTTCATCATCGGCCCGATAGTTGCAGCTCTGTTCGTCACGGCATGGGACATCTACGGACGAGTTTTTCAGAATTATCTACCGGGAGAGGTAGCCGTACCGCCCACCTGACCGTCATCGCTTTGCGGTGCTTCGGTCCGGGCCGCATGTTGTCGCAGCGAGGTTGCCCTGGGCACGTCGCACGCAAAACACAAGGCGCTCTCAGCGCCCGCCACACTCTTTTCAGAACTCGGATCACAGTGACATGAACAACGAGCTTCTCGATCTTCTAGGTGACGACGCAGCCTCACTTCTGGACCACAAATGCACAGGTATCAGCACTGATCGCTTGAGCGCACCTGGTCCGGACTTCGTCGATAGAATCGTTTCACAGTCTGATCGCAACAACCGCGTGATGGGAAGTCTACAGCGGCTGTTCGGGACGGGTCGTTTGGCCGGCACGGGATACGTCTCGATTCTGCCGGTTGACCAGGGAATCGAACACGCTGGAGGGGCGAGTTTCGCCAAGAATCCAGACTACTTCGATCCCGAGAATATCGTTCAGCTGGCAATCGAAGGAGGGTGCAACGCCGTTGCATCCACATTCGGTGTCCTCGGTTCGGTATCGCGGCGTTATGCCCACCACATTCCGTTTATCGTCAAGCTCAATCACAACGAATTGCTTACGTATCCGAACAAGTTTGACCAGATCATGTACGGCAACGTTCAGCAGGCGTATGACATGGGAGCGACAGCGGTTGGCGCAACGATCTACTTTGGTTCAGAAGAGAGTACGAGGCAGATCGCCGAGACGGCCGAGGCATTCGCGTATGCCCATGAGCTGGGTATGGCGACCATCCTGTGGTGCTATCTGCGAAATTCTGCATTCAAAACTGACCAGGACTACCACGCGAGCGCTGACCTCACCGGTCAGGCGAACCACCTGGGCGTGACGATCCAGGCAGACATCATTAAGCAGAAGCTGCCTGAAAATAATGGTGGCTATCTGGCGATGAACGAAGCCGGCGTGAAGTACGGTCGGTTCGATCAGCGCATGTACGATGAGCTCATGACCGATCACCCGATCGATCTGTGTCGCTACCAGGTGGCGAACTGCTACATGGGCCGCGCTGGACTGATCAACAGTGGTGGCGCTTCGGGCGACAACGATTTTGCCGATGCCGTTCGAACTGCCGTTATCAACAAGCGAGCTGGCGGCACGGGTCTGATATCGGGGCGCAAGGCGTTTCAGCGGCCACGAGAAGAAGGAATTCGTCTACTGAACCTGATCCAGGATGTCTACCTGGAATCCGATATCGGGCTCGCGTGACGGCGAGGGATCACTCGACTCCACGGCATCGCCTGTCGGCAGGGCGGTCGCTCTTCATGTTTGTCGCGACGGTCCCTCTCATAGCGTGCGGCGACACCTCGAACGACCAATTCGAAACGTCGCTCGCGGAAGAGCAGTCGGCGCCGGTCACCATCGACACAGAGGCTGTTCGAAACGCGACGTACATGAGCCAATTCACAGAGTCCGGATTCGTCACTCTTACGGATGGAAAGTATGAGAGTGACGAACCCGAATGGCGGGTCACGGCTGGTCTCGACGAACACGTTGCTATCGGTGACCTTGACGGTGACGCTCTGGTCGAAGCTGCCGTCGCTATCTGGACCAACACTGGCGGGACGGGCGCTTTCATCGACCTGGCAGTTCTAGACGTGCGAAAAGAGAAGGTCGTCAACATCGCCACCCGATTTCTCGGCGATCGGCTCCGAATTCACTCCCTGAACATCGTCGACGGAGAAATCGTGCTCGATGCGACAATGCATACGCCCGATGATCCGATGTGCTGTCCGTCGCTCCGGGCTACACGTCTTTTTCGTCTGGACCACGGAGGCCTCATCGAGCATGGACGGCCAGATGGAGCAATGGATTACGGCCCGCCGAATGGGGATCTGATCAAATGACTGGCATGGACGGTATGCCGTTGATCGGTCGGAGCTTCCTGACGCTGGAAGACTTTACGCGAGACGAAATTCTCTACCTCCTTAATCTCGCAATGCAGCTCAAGAGACAGAAACGGGACGGGTCGGAGGAACACTCGCTGGCAGGCCGAAATATCGCGTTGATTTTTGAGAAGACATCTACGCGGACTCGCTGCGCATTTGAAGTCGCTGCGTACGATCAGGGCGCGCAGGTCACTTTCCTTGGGCCGACTGGTACGCAGATCGGGCACAAGGAGTCGATGAAAGACACGGCTCGCGTGCTGGGTCGGCTCTATGATGGGATCGAATACCGCGGCTTCGGACAGTCCCGGGTCGTCGATCTCGCCGAGTACGCGGGTGTGCCCGTGTGGAACGGGCTAACCGACGAATACCACCCGACGCAAGTTCTGGCCGATGTCATGACAATGGTCGAACATTCGGGCCGAGGGCCTGAGGGACTGACTTTTTGCTATCTGGGCGATGCTCGATTCAACATGGGCAACTCGTTACTCGTCGGTGGATCAAAACTCGGGATGGATGTTCGGCTTTGTGCGCCCAAAGCCTATTGGCCGAATCCAGATCTGGTCGAGCGCTGCCAGGAGTGGGCGGAGGCCACGGGTGGGCGAATACTGCTGACGGAGGACGTTGAACAGGGCGTCGATGGGGCTGATTACCTGTACACGGACGTTTGGGTATCAATGGGTGAAGATGCGTCAGTATGGGGCGATCGGATCGAGAGCCTGCTACCCTACCAGGTGAACCGCCGCACACTTGAGCTCACCGGAAACCCCAACGTACGCTTCCTTCATTGCCTGCCTGCGTTTCATAATCGGGACACGACACTCGGCGAGAATATTTTTCAGGAGTACGGACTCGATGGGATGGAGGTGACCGAGGACGTCTTCGAGTCGGAGCACTCCATCGTGTTCGATCAGGCGGAGAACCGCCTCCACACGATCAAGGCAGTGATGGTTGCTACTTTGGCGGGTTGAGCCGGACCCGGACCATTCCGCCGGCTCGAACGACGATGAGCAGGAGCAGTGGGATCACAGCCAAGGGCAGTTGCTGCCACCAGAACGGAAATCCGATTAGTAGAACAGCAGCAAGGGCTGCAGTAACGGCCATGTAGGCACCAATCCAGCGAAGCCCCGAATCCCGCGCAATCGCGACCGCGACGATGAGATGCGTGGGCAGTGCCCAGGCAAGGTTGAGGTTGTTGTCGGTCACAACATGCAGTGAAATGAACCACAGGAAGGCTACAACAAGGCCGCCAATTCCCAGCAGGCCGAAGAACACCGAATCGACAACCCGTCGTTTGCCTCGCTTGGTTCGTATGTCGTATACCGTGAGCAGGGTGCCGGCCAGAAACACGATCCACATCACGATGGCTGGCCACGGTCGTTCAGTGTCCGGCTCCCAGGTGATACTGTTTCCGCCCGTAAGCGTGTCTGTGCGTATCACGAGCGGCCGGGAAATACCGTCTCGATCGATGTGTCCAGTTGCCAGGTGATTCAGCAACAGCTCCGGCAGGAATGTCGCTTCGCGCGCCGTGGCCAGTTGGTCCGCTGGCAGGCCCAGGCCGAGATCCATTCCAAAGTCGGTCCAGGGTACGCCGGGAAGATAAAGATCGAGTAGCTGACGGAAGCTGCGGCCAGGGGGCTCTGCTTCGAAGCTCAATGATGGCCCAATCGAAGCTTCGAGGGCGTCCAACAGGCGTGTAGCGCAATTGTCGAAGAAAAAGTCGTACTTATAGTAGCTATTTTCCGGTCTGGCATTGATCTCCAGTCGTTGGAACAGCGACTGCCTCTCCTCTGCCGACAGGTCTAGCGTCTGTTCGATGGATGCCCTGCCCATCTGTTCCCAATACCAGGCCACCGATGCTCGAGCGTTGCCAACGCCGAGTTTGTAATTCAGATCGCCATACGTGAACAGAGCTAGAAAACTCGCGATCTCGGTCGGCGACTCACCGAAATCGAACATGCCGAAATTGTAACTCTTGTCGATGCCCAGATCAGGATCCGCAATTCTGATCGCACTGTGTCCGAACGTGGAATAGACATCCTCACCTGGAAGAGTGGAGATCAGTGAAACTTGGGCTGACTCCGACAGGATCGGTATATCCTGAGCGACAGCTTCCGGGGCGCCGGCCGTGGCGACCGGGAGCAGAACGATGGCAGATGCCAGGCAGCGATGTGTGAAGCGCATGCCGCCAACCTACCCGCCCACGCTTATCGACTCCAGTAGGCATTATTCCGCTACTCCCTGCATGACGGATGACAAAAGGGTCAGATCACGTGTAGAGTCGGCCCAACAGGACTCAAGAGATGCCCGTCTTGTAAATGATGTTAAAACAACGAATTACATTTGTTGTCCACATACAATTCGTACCCCGAGTCGTGCGCGCACGATTCTGGCCCAAGACAACCTGCGAGACAGGTGCGCATTGCAGCATGCAGTGCGGCACTGACCAGAAAACGTTCGGGGGAATCAATGATGGATCTGGGAAGACATGTCATGAGGTCGCTGCGAAGGCGTTGGGCTGACCAACGTGGCGCAGTCATGGTAATTGTCGCGGGTAGCATGATCGCACTTCTTTCTGCGGTGGCGCTGGCCGTCGATGTTGGCATGCTGACCGTGGCAAGATCAGAATCCCAGCAAGTGGCCGACGGAGCGGCGCTGGCCGGTGCGGGTGCGCTCATCCTGTCGCCTGACAACGTCAGGTTTGCCAAGGCCGAGGCAATCAAGTTCTCCCAGAAAAATGAAATTCGCGGCGACCAGGCGATCGTTCTTCTTGATGACATAGCCGTCGACACCGTCAGGGACAGGGTTACCGTGCAGGTCGTGCGGACCCAGGAGCGCGGGAATCCGGTCGGGACGTTCTTCGCCCGTGTATTCGGTGTGAATACCGTGAACATTTCGACCTATGCGACCGCTGAGGCGTCACCGGCCGCCGGAATCAATTGTCTGCTTCCGCTGGCAGTTCCCGATCGCTGGTACGAGGCAGGCGGTGCGGGCAACGATCCGGACGACTTCAATCCGGAAGACGACGATGAGTAT
>JBDHMQ010000064.1:0-12764 GCA_039656095.1 Gemmatimonadota bacterium
AACTCTGCTGCGTCTACCCGCCATTTTTCATCGGGCCGACGCGTCGACCCGTGGTTCACCTCAAGCGATCAAAAGCTGGCGCACGGGAAGTTGACGGTCTGTTCTCTGTACTGCGCGACCTGGACCATCCCATGGAGCCCCTGTTTTGTGGCGGTCAGAAACGCACGGTACAGGAACGCGAGCAGTGGGGGAGTGGGTGCAATTTCGTCGCGGTAGCTCCCGGTCAGGTGATTGCCTATGGGCGCAACGAGCACACGCTCGAAGCCCTCGCAACAGGGGCGGGATTTACTTCTGTTCCTGCAGAAGAGTTTCTATCGCAGCCAGAACTACCTGCGCCGGGAGAACGAGTTGTAATCACGTTTGATGGCTCAGAACTGGTTCGCGGCGGAGGTGGGCCGCGTTGCATGACCATGCCGTTTCTGAGAGACGACGTCGAGTGAGCCGTCCCGGCCTGGCATTCGATTCTGCGACTCCGTTAGTCGGACGGGCTATCGATCGCATCCGGCAAGGGCCGGTCGCAACGACCGATCTCGCGCGCGAGGTTTTCAAGTTGCGTCAGGCACCGAACGGTCTGGCCGCAGGACTCGTCTACGAGCTATTGGGCTCCGATCGTCGGGTGACGGTTGATGACGGGGGAATCTGGTCTGTCGTAGTCGACACCGAGGAACGGTCGGCGGTGTCAACGAGTTTGTCTGAACTCGAGTTTGCCGTCGTGGATGTGGAGACCACCGGTTCAAAACAGGAAGACCGCGTGATGGAAATCGCCTGTGTGACGGTGGCAGGTGGGTCGATACGCGAACGATATAGTACCCTCGTGGATCCAGGCTGTTGGATCCCCAGTCGGATCAGCCGACTGACCGGAATCGATGCCCCGATGGTCGAGGCATCGCCCCGATTCGAAGGTATCGCGGCTGTAGTCCATCGAGCACTCGTCGGTCGCGTATTCGTAGCCCACAACGCCCGCTTCGATTGGCGGTTCGTGTCGGCCGAAATGCTCCGGGCGCGGGCTGAACTCCCAAGCGGCGACAAGTTGTGCACAGTGCGGTTTGCCCGGCGCGCTCTTCCGGGTTTGCGACGCTGGGGACTGGATGCGTTGATTTCGTATTATGGATTAGAGTGCAAGGCTCGTCACCGGGCGTGGGGCGACGCTCTGGTCACCGCTGAGATCCTGCTGAATCTGCTCGAGTCTGCCGACCGCCGAGGCATCACGGACTGGGCACAATTGCAGGCCTGGCTGGGCGGCCAGTCGGTTGGGGGAGGAGCGAACGATGCCGAGCATTGAGTGGTCGGATCTGCGGATCACGACGATCGACGCAGGAAGCCTGTGGCTGGATGGCGGTGCGATGTACGGCGTCGTGCCGAAACCACTCTGGGAAAGGCGCAGCGAGCCGGATGACCGGAACCGCATCCCGCTGGCCATGCGTTGCTTGCTAGTCGAAACGGCGGATGCGCGAGTCCTGATAGACACGGGTGTCGGAGCAAAAGAGACGGAAAAATTTACCGGAATCTATCGTGTGGAAAACGCGGGCTCACCGACGCGCCTTGAAGACTCGCTCCGCGCTGCGGGTGTTGAGCCCGATTCGATCGATATCGTTTTGAGTACGCATCTGCATTTCGACCATGCGGGCGGAAACACGCTGCGGACGCCGGACGGAATGGTTACGGCGGCTTTCTCGAATGCGGAGTACTACATTCGACGCAGTGAGTGGGACTTCGCGCACCTGGACAATGAGCGCGTACGGGCCAGTTACATGCTCGATAATTTTGACCCGCTGGCATCGGAGGATCGGGTTCGGTGGGTGGACGAGGATTGTGAGATCGTCCCCGGTGTACATGTGCTGGGTTCGGCCGGGCACACGCCGGGGCATCAGTCCGTGCTCATCGGACGCGGCGAGTCTCGAATGCTCTATCTGGCTGATCTTGTGCCCACAGCGGCACACCTGCCGTTGCCGTGGATCATGGGATACGACGTGGAACCGTTGGTGACGCTTGAAAGCAAGCGCCGTATTCTCGCGCAGGCGATCGCAAAAGGATGGACCCTGGCATTTGAGCACGATCCGACGATTGCCTGGGGGCGGCCCGTGGAATCGAACGCGGGCCGGTTAGAACTCGTTGATGTGGAATCAGACCCAATAGCGGGGAGGAACGAATGAATGGGATGGGATTGGGACGGTTAGTTGTGGGTTTGTCGGTTGCGTCGGTTCTGTTTGGGCCGGTCGCGTTGTTCGCACAGGATAGCAGCGATCAACTGGCCGAAGAGGGCGCGATAGCAGTAGTAGAGCGGCTGTTCGATGCGATGCGTGCAGCGGATTCCGCAGCCGTACGGGCGGTGTTTGCTGATGGAGTGACCGAGTTCCGCAGATCGGGTACGTCGCCTGACGGCAAACCGACCATCGGCGTCGGTACGCTTGAAGGATTTGTAACGGGTGTCGGGGGTGCGGAGGTCGGAGCCTGGGACGAACAGATCGTCGTTCGAGATGCAATCGTGGACGACAATCTGGTGACGCTCATAACCCCATATGTGTTCTACTTCAGCGGCAATCTCAGTCACTGCGGCGTGAATGTGTTTCTCGTCGCAAGGACGGGTGAGGATTGGAAGATCGTCAGCCTCGTAGATACGAACCGTCGAGGAGAGGGAGTTTGCGAGGGATGGCTGGATGAGTAAAGCAGATCAGACAGCGGTCATTGTGGGAGCTGCCCGGCTTCCCACGGGCCGTTTTCTCGGCGGATTGGCGCCTCTGTCTGCAACCGAATTAGGGGCGCGAGCGATTGCAGCAGCGGTCGAGCGTTCTGGTGTGGATGCAGCGGTGCTTGATGACGTAATCATGGGGCACGTAATCCAGGCAGGTACTGGACAGGCTCCGGCACGGCAGGCGGCGATCGGGGCTGGACTGCCGGAAATGATTCCAGCCCTAACGATCAACAAGGTCTGCGGTTCGGGACTCAAGGCCGTGATGCTGGCGGCGCAGGCGATTCGGGCAGGAGACGCCCAGGCCGTCGTAGCGGGTGGAATGGAGTCGATGTCCAATGTCCCATACTTCGTGCAGGGCTACCGCGATGGCGTGAAATTCGGCGACCGCACGTTGATTGATGGGCTTATTCACGATGGTCTGTGGTGCTCTTTCGGGAACTGCCACATGGGCGGGCACGCTGAGTACACAGCCATGAAGGCGAAGGTCAGCCGCGAGGATCAGGATGCCTATGCGCTTGAGAGCCACCGAAGGGCTGTCGCCGCCATGGATGGTGGGGAATTCGAGGCGGAGATCGTTCCCGTTGAGATCAAGACCCGCAAGGGATCCGTGACAGTATCGCAGGACGAGCCACCCCGCCGGGACAGCTCATTGGAGGCATTGGCCAGACTTCGGCCCGCTTTCGTTGCGCATGCGCCGCCTGAGGTGACCGAACCCTCAGTGACGGCCGGAAACGCACCGGGCCTGAACGATGGAGCGGCGGCCACGGTAGTAGTTTCCGAGGCCTTCGCGGTCGCTAACGGACTGGACATCCTCGCGCGGATAAGCGCATATTCGGTCGGCGCGACCGCCCCTCGCGATCTGTTCTTCGCACCGGTAGATGCGGTGCGCCGCCTGCTGGATCGCGAAGGCACTTCGATCGACGATTACGGACTGTTCGAGGTGAATGAAGCGTTTGCGGTTCAGGCGCTAGCCGATGCTCGAGCCCTGAATATGGACTTGGACCGGGTCAACGTCCGGGGTGGTGCTATCGCCCTTGGGCATCCGCTCGGTGCATCCGGGGCGAAAATTCTCACAACGCTGCTCTATGCCATGCGGGACCGTGATGTCGAGAAGGGGCTTGCTACCCTGTGCCTCGGCGGCGGCAACGCAGTGGCCTTGAGCGTGGAGAGATTATGAATCAGGATTCGACACTGGTTGCAGGTGCTGCGGTTACCAGCCACACAGTATGGGTGCGGCGGACGGTAGCTGTTGCTGCTTTCGCAGCGGTAACAGCTGTCGGTGCCAGGCTTAGCGTTCCGCTTCCGGGAACGCCCATACCGTTTACTCTGCAGCCTGTGGCCGTACTGCTGTCCGGCCTGTTACTGGGAGGCGTCCTCGGTGCAACGAGCCAGTTTACCTACCTGGCTATCGGTGCGGCGGGCCTCCCTGTTTTCGCGCTCGGCGGAGGCCTCGCATATCTCGGAGGCCCGACCGGTGGCTATCTCATTGCGTTTCCCCTGGCAGCCGGACTCGTAGGTGCCATCGCCGGTGATCGGCCTGGCATTGTTCGAGTCGTGCTGGCGAGCGTGGCGGGGTTGCTTGTCGTACATATCAGCGGCGCAACCTGGTTGTCTCTCCAGCCGTGGTTTGGTGGTGGATCCATTGCGGCTTTCGAACTTTCGTTCGTTCCGTTCCTCCTCGGTGACCTGCTGAAGGTCGCTCTCGTGGCCGTCGTCGCTCTTGGGATGGGCCGTCGTATGCAGCGGTTTCTGGGCTGAGTGACCACGGTGGATGAGATGTCGGGCGGGCTCAAACGGGCAACAGTTATCGGCGCCGGTACCATGGGCAATGGCATCGCTCACGTCTTCGCTTCGGCCGGAATTGAGACCCAGCTTATAGACGCAGATCCGTCAGCGCTTGAGCGAGCGACGGCGGCAATTGAGAAGAATCTCGCGCGGCAAGTCAAGAAGGGTCGGATCGATACGGATGATGCTCGTGCCACCCTCGCGAGGATTCGACCGACAACTACGTTTGACGGGGTTTCGAACTGCGAGCTTATCGTCGAGGCCGTTCCAGAGTCGCGCGAAATCAAACAGGCTGTATTTGGTGAGCTCGCAGAGCTGGCTGCCCCCGAGGCTATTCTTGCTACGAATACGAGTTCGATTTCCATCACCGAACTTGCAGCCGGTGTCCCGAGACCAGATCGGTTTATTGGGATGCACTTCATGAATCCTGTGCCGGTGATGCAACTCGTAGAAGTGATTTGCGGCCTGGAGACGTCTGATGACACGCTGAACGCCGTCAACGAAATATGCCGGCAGATCGGCAAAGTCGCGGTCGAGGTAGCCGATTACCCCGGATTCGTTTCGAATCGAATCCTCATGCCGATGATCAACGAAGCCGTGTTCTGCGTTATGGAAGGAGTCGCGGCACCCGAGGCGATCGACGGGGTGATGAAAATGGGCATGAATCACCCGATGGGTCCCCTGGCCCTGGCCGACTTGATCGGTCTCGATACATGCCTGGCGATCATGCGTGTACTGCATCGGGATCTGGGAGACGACAAGTATCGCCCATGTCCCTTGCTCGTAAAGTACGTCGCAGCGGGCCGACTTGGACGAAAAACGGGTCGTGGTTTCTATGACTATTCGATGGATGGTGCCTCCTGAGTCGGCGATCCTATGCCGGGACGCACCTGTCAGACGAACAGCGTCAGATCTGTGAGTTGGCTCGGCAATTTGCGATTGAAGAACTCCGGCCGAAGGTAGAACAGCGGGATGCGGACGAGGGGCAGTTTGACCGGGCGCCCATCGACCAGCTCGGCGAGCTCGGCTTTCTGGGTATGTTGATTCCGGAGCAATACGACGGATTCGGCCTGGATATGCTCACATACCTGTACGCTCTAGAGGAGATTTCCTGGGGTGATCCGGCAGTAGCGGTCTCGATGAGCGTCCACAATTCGCTACCGACACAGGTGCTTCTTCGGCACGGGACGGAGGAGCAGAAGGAGCGGTGGCTTAAGCCGATGGCTCGTGGCGAGATGCTGGGAGCGTTCTCGCTCTCAGAAGCGGGCTCCGGCAGTGATGCCGTTGCAATTCAGGCCCAGGCGACCCGCGAAGGAGACGGTTGGCGGCTGCAGGGCGAGAAAATGTGGGTGACCAACGGCGCGTCGGCGGACCTGGTGCTTCTGATGGCCCGCACAGATTCGCCGTCCGATCGGCGGGGTGGACACGGTATAGGAGCATTCATGGTTCCGACCGACTCACCAGGCTACGTGCCAGGTCGCAAAGAGAGAAAACTCGGAATCCGAGCATCGGAGACAGTCGCTGTCGCGCTGGAAGACCTGTATCTCAGTGACGACCACCTGATCGGAGATCCGGACAGTGGTTTTGGGTACGCCCTCGAAGCTCTTGAAGGGGGTCGTCTGGGTATCGCGGCGCAAGCTGTGGGAATTGGCGAAGCAGCTCTCGACTATGCTCGCGACTATGCAGACACGAGAAACCAGTTCGGCAAGCGCCTGCGCGATTTTCAGGGAATTCAGTTTAAGTTGGCTGATATGGCCATTCGGCTGGAGGCGGCACGCGGATTGATGTACCGTGCTGCACAGGCGTATACAGCGGATGAACCGAGACGCCGGAAACTCTCGAGCATGGCGAAGTTGTACGCAAGCGAAGCGGCAATGTACATCACTCGGGAGGCCGTTCAGGTGTTCGGGGGATATGGGTACAGCCGTGAGTACCCGGTTGAGAAGTTGTTTCGAGATGCTAAGGTGACCGAGATTTACGAAGGTACGAACGAGATCCATCGGTTGATCATCGCTCGTGAGCTCTATCTTGAAAAAGGATGAACCTGTGACCCAGAGTGTTACGGGATCGGCGGCTGAGATGGTCAAAGAGACCAACCCGGAGCTGTTTGATCTCATTGGCCGACATAATCACGAGCAGGTGCTTTTCACCTACGATCCGTCTTGCGACTACCAGGGGATCATTGCGATCCACGACTCGAGTCTCGGGCCAGCGCTCGGAGGCACCCGATTCTGGAGTTATGCGAGCGACGCCGACGCGTTAATTGATGTTTTGCGGCTGGCGCGAGGAATGACATATAAGGCTGCGGTCGCGGGATTGAATCTCGGCGGTGGTAAGTCAGTAATCATAGGCGATAACCGTACGACACATCGGGAGATGATCATGCGGGCCCACGGCCGTGCCGTCGAGTCGCTCGGCGGTCGATACATCACGGCTGAAGATGTAGGGACATCCGTTGAAGACATGACCTTTATTGGCATGGAAACGGAGCACGTCGTTGGCATGGCCGGCAAATCGGGCGATCCGTCGCCCGTGACTGCATACGGTGTCTACCGTGGCATTAAGGCTTGTGCATATCGAAAATACGGCGACGATGACCTGTCGGGACGGTCCATTGTAGTGCAGGGGGCAGGCCACGTGGGCTATTTCCTCGCCCAGGATCTGAGGGACGACGGCGCGAAGGTATTCATTGCTGATATCGATGAGGCGCGCGTACAGCGGGCCTGCGATGACCTCGGATGCGAAGCCGTCGACGCCGACGAAGTATTCGATATTGAGGCAGACATTCTCGCTCCGTGCGCGCTGGGAGCTATCCTCAATGATGACACGATACCGATGCTCAAGGTCGACATCGTTGCGGGGGCGGCTAACAACCAGTTGGCCAGGTCTCGCCATGCAGACGTCATCAAGCAACGCGGTATCCTCTACGCACCAGATTACGTGATCAATGCTGGTGGTTTGATCAATGTTTACTCTGAGCTCGTGGGCTGGTCACTCGACAGATCCAAACGGAAAGCGGCAGAGATCTATACCACGTTGCTTCACGTTTTCGAACTTGCTGATTCTGAAGGCGTAACTAGCGCAGAGGCAGCAGATCGGTTGGCCATGCAGCGAGTCGAATCTGTAGCCAAACTCCACCGGACTTTCATCTAATGGCGACGCTCAAGGAAGTCGATCCGGCGGTTCGGGGATTCATTCAGGCCGAGGCTCATCGCCAGCACCGGGGACTGGAACTCATTGCCAGCGAAAATTTCGTCTCCGAGGCTGTTCTGGAAGCTCTGGGCTCGGTCCTGACGAATAAGTATGCGGAAGGGTATCCCGGTCGACGGTATTACGGGGGCTGTGAGCACGTCGATGAAGTCGAGGACCTTGCTCGGCAGCGTGCCTGTGAGTTGTTCTCTGCCGACCATGCCAACGTGCAGCCACACAGTGGAGCGCAGGCCAACATGGCTGCATACCTGGCATTCATAGAGCCGGGCGACACGGTACTCGGCATGGACCTGTCGCACGGAGGACACCTCACGCATGGGTCACCCGTAAACGCGAGCGGCATACTGTATCGATTCGTGCCGTATGGCGTTCGGGAATACTGTATCGATTCGTGCCGTATGGCGTTCGGGAAGACGATGCACGAATTGACTTGGATCAGCTGGCCCGACTCGCAGAGACGGAACGGCCGAAGCTGATCGTCGCGGGTGCCAGTGCTTATGCCCGGATCATCCCGTTTGAGGAAATGGCTGCCATCGCCCGTTCGGTTGATGCCTTCTTCATGGTCGATATGGCGCATATTGCAGGTCTCGTGGCGACAGGGGTCCATCCATCGCCGGTGCCGTGGGCAGACGTAGTGACGACCACCACACATAAAACACTTCGTGGACCCCGAGGTGGATTGACACTTTGCCGAGCTGAGCATGCCAAACGCGTCGATAAGGCCGTGTTCCCAGGTATGCAGGGCGGGCCATTGATGCACGTAATAGCGGCTAAGGCTGTGGCTTTGCACGAAGCATCGGATGAACAGTTTCGAGTCTACGCACAACAGGTCGTGGACAATGCTGATGCACTTGCATCCGCATTGATCGACAGGGGATATGAACTTGTCTCCGGGGGCACTGATACTCACCTGCTTCTTGTCGACCTGCGCAACACGGATCTGTCCGGTAAGGATGCAGAGGCTTTGCTTGGGAAGGCCGACATAACTGTAAACAAGAATACAGTCCCGGCCGAGACCCGCTCACCTTTCGTTACGTCAGGGATCCGAATCGGTACGCCGGCCGTCACTACCAGAGGCCTCGATACCGATGACATGGTATGGGTGGCTGAACGGATCGATCGATCGTTGCGCAGCGGGGGTGACGAGGAGACTCTGGCATCCCTGCGAACCGAGGTCGAGACCTTCGCGGCCCGCTTTCCTATATTTGCGCAGCCAGGCGCCCCCGCGGGCACAGTATCCAGCTAAAGGTATCTGATCCGTGACCGCTGACCTGGGAACGGATCGTCCAGAAGCGTTTTTGATTCCTACAGGGCCGGCCTCTGCCTCTCATGCAGAGCGCGGTTCTCGATTTCTGGCAATTGTCGAAGAATGTCAATCAGTCACAGATGGAGCGGCCATCCGTGATGTTGAGCGGAGTCGAACCCACGATGCCACACATCACGTGTGGGCCGTTCGATTGGCCGACGGCAGTTTTCGAGCCGACGATGACGGAGAACCGGCGGGCACAGGTGGGCGCCCGATCCTGGCGGCAATCGACTCCGCAGGGCTCGTGGACATCGTTTGTGTAGTTACTCGCTATTTCGGTGGAACGAAACTAGGCACGGGCGGACTCGCGAGGGCATACGGTTTGGCAGCTGCACTAGCTCTGGACAAGGTCACTTCAAGGCGGGTTCGTCGTGGTGAGATTCGTCACGTGACCTATGGATTTGACGACACAGGTCCTGTCGCAAGAGTGCTCGTCCTCCTGGCGGCAGTCCGGGAGAGCGACGAGTATTCGGAGGGTGTTCGCACGCAGATTCGCATCGTTGCCGGCACGGCCGACCGTCTGAATCGAGAACTGCAGAATGCTACGCAGGGTCGGGTGTCTTTGGATCCAAGTTCGTCGCAGATTCCGGTTTGGATTTCGGCCGAAACTTGACCCCGGTTTTCCAACGTTTCTAGATTGGTGTGCACATGAGCCCGGGCGATGGATCAGGATGGGTGCCCGCGGCCGGAGTCGCAAGGAAAGGTGAGCGGGTGGGCGGAAGCATGCAGCCTCCGGTACACGAAGTCATCGCACAGCTCTGTCGTCGCAATCCCAGGTATGCGACGCAAGCGTACCTGTTCGTTCTGGAAGCACTGCAACGGGAGATGATGGACCTCGACGTACCTCGCCATATTACCGGGCCGGAACTGGCAAGCTCAGTTCGCGTTCTCGCTCTGAAGCGCTTTGGTCTTTTGGCTCGTACGGTTCTCGAACACTGGGGGGTCAGTGCAACATCTGACCTGGGAGAAATCGTGTTCCTTCTCGTTGACCACGGAGTCTTGACGAAACAGGATACGGATTCACGAGATGATTTCGAAGGGTTGTTCTCGTTTGAACGAGTGTTCGAAGCTGACTATCCGTGGGGACATTGAAAGTGCCAGTCGAGCCAATTTTTATACATCCTTAGTGATAGCCTGTACCAGGAGAGAATGTGAGTCTGGACACAAACAACCAGTTTACGCCGTGCCTCAGATGCGATCCGGGAGTTCTGCTGCCGATGTCCGATTATGGCAGAGACGGGGCCCCCATTCGTTACAAGGCATGGGTATGCTCAAATCCGGATTGTGGATTCAACATCCGGATCGACAACGGTGAGATCAGCTTTGGACGGGATATCGGCAAGTCCAATAAATAGCAGCGCACCGGGTTCGGCCGCATGGCGCAGCTCAGCGATCGAAGTGTGGTTGCCCACAGGTCGTGAGATGGTTGCGATCGACCGCGTAGCGATGGAATCAGGTGGGGCGGAAGAGCGCGTGCTCATCGAAGCCGCCGGTCGCGAGATAGCGCGATGCCTGGCTCGCCGGTGGCCTCATGGGCCAGTGTCTGCGCTGGTTGGCAGTGGGCATAACGGCGCCGACGCTCTGGCAGCGGGCCGCACGTTACTCACTTGGGGACGCGAAGTCCGTTTCGTTCTCGTCGGTAGCCGTGAACCGACCCCCGATGCCCGGTCCGGGTGGCCGATCGAATTGGAATCGCTCGACAGTTTTTGTGATTCTCCACCGACCGCAGGTGTCTTGCTCGACGGAATTCTGGGCACTGGCGCTACCGGAGCCCCCCGTCGCGAGCAGGCTGATCTTATCGAGTTGGTAAATCGGCTTGACCTTCCGATTGTGAGTATTGACGGGCCAAGCGGCGCGGATATGACGAGCGGTGCCATCCCGGGAGTGTGTATCCGTGCACAGCTCACCGTCTGCCTTGGTTGGCCGAAATTCGGCTTGCTGCACGAGCCAGCCCGGTCACACTGTGGAGCGATAGAGGCGGTCGAGATTGGATTTCCACCTCTCGAACCTGTGCCGGCGGCGCGAGCGGTCACGGCACGATGGGTTCAATCCATGTTGATGTCTCGCCCACCGGATGGTCACAAAGGATCTTCAGGATATCTGCTGCTGGCTGCAGGCGACCAGGGCATGGCGGGCGCGGCGATTCTGGCGGCGCGAGCAGCCTATCGTGCCGGGGCCGGAATCGTGAGGATTGTTGGCCATCCGGCGAACCGGGAGATCATACAGAGCAGTGTTCCGGGCGCGGTATTCGAGTCGTGGTCGGACGAGGTTTCTCAAGCCGTGGCCTGGTCCCATGCGCTGGCGATCGGACCCGGCTTAGGCAGGGGCGCCGATCGGACGAGCCTGGTATTGGGACTACTTGAGGCTCGTTCAAGTCGGCCAGTGGTCATCGACGCAGATGCCCTCAATGCTTTTGAGGAGAATCCGGCTGAAATCGCGGCCTTTCTGACCGCAGACGACGTGATGACGCCTCATCCGGGAGAGATGGCCAGGCTGCTTGGCTGTACAGCGGCCGACATTCTCGCGGATCCTCTGGCTGCAGTCCGGCAGGCAGTCGACAGTTTTGGTTGCACCATTGTGTTGAAGGGATCGCCAACGCTGATTGGCGACCCTGTCGGCCCGGTGCGTGTGGCCTCAACGGGAGGATCTTCGCTTGCGGTTGGTGGAACCGGCGATGTCTTGACCGGTGCGATTGGCTCCTATCTGGCGGCAGGCTACTCAGGTTCGGACGCTGCTTCTGTGGCAACGCTGCTGACCGGTATCGCAGCCGGTGAGCTATCGATGGAAATTGGCCTTGTGGCTGAAGACATCCCTGATGGAATTCCGGCTGCCCGACAGGCTGTCGAATCCCTCGGCTCGCGACCGTCCGGCCCTGTCCTGTTCTTATCTAACCCAAGTTGAATCGAAGCGTGATCCTTCGCTTACGAGCGGGTGTGGTGATCGCCGCGGTAGCGATTCTGGGATTTACGCCGACCACTGCCAGGGCGCAGATCGGGCCTTCTCATTGGGACGCCGACGAACGCGTCGTCGTGACTTCGTTCCAGCGGGTTACGGCACTCGCCCGCGCACCTGATCGGCTGTTCGTGGCGACGGACGGAGGCCTGGCGGTGCGAAGTGAGGCGTTCGGTTACTGGGAGCTTCCCATCACCCGAGAAGACGGGTACCCGCAGTCCCGAATAACAGCCATGGCCTGGGACCGGAGGGATGGAACGCTGTGGTTGGCTACCGAGAATGCCAGACTGATTCAGATGGAACCGTTTAACCGGCGTTTTCTCGACGAAATCCGGCTGAATGACCGGGTCACCAGGATTATTCCGTCCGCCGATGGCTCGTCGGACTTGTTGGTCCAGCAGCGGGGGCGCTGGTTCAGCCTGGATCCATTTTCTCGACAGATGTCTGGTTCGGATATCGGAGCAGTGGATCGGGCCGTTGCCGCCGACTTCGAGCTTCGAGAGCGGAGAGAATTGTTGTTGAGTCCACGTTTCGACGCGGCACGTTCGTTCCTGGCGACGCGTGGTTCCAAGCACTACCAGATCACGGACGTCATGCCGGCGACCCAACTGGGCCAGTTCTGGATTTCCTCCTACGGCGGGTTCCTGTTTCTATACGATTCTTTTTCTGGACAGACGAGTCCGGTTGATTATGGTCTCGTTGGACGTGGGGGCGGTGCGGTGCTTGTCGAGGAAGGTGGCATCTGGTTTGCTCCCGACGAAGTGGTCGATCGGTATTCCATCACGTGGGCCAATCCAGACTTGACGGAGTGGCGAACTT
>JBDHMQ010000065.1:0-12444 GCA_039656095.1 Gemmatimonadota bacterium
ACTTGAACCCGACCCTGCCGTACCAACTCTATTGCCCTGGGATAGTCTACGGGACGACACCCAAGTGACCCGACAATTTCCAATTCACGAAACATGATGCGTCCGGAGTTCAAAGACATTTTCTCCGGACTGTAGCCGACGAATACGACTCGCCCGCCGGTGCGCACACAAGAGACAGCCTGCTCCTGCGTGACCGCCTTTCCTACGACTTCAAACGCTACATGCGCTCCACCACCGGTTAACCGTCGAACTTCTCGGTCGAGTCGTTCGACCGCGCTCGGATCAACGACGGCCGACGCGCCCAACTTAAGCGCCCAATCGCGCTTGTCGGCAGATGTATCGACCGCAACAACCTCAGCACCGACAGCCGTAGCCACTTGTATCACGTTCAAGCCGACGCCTCCACATCCGATGACGACAACCTGGTCTCCGGGGGTGATGCGCCCCCGGTTGACCACCGCGTGGTACGGCGTAGTAACCGCATCGGCGATCACGGATCCTTCGATCAGCGGAATCTCGTCCGGCAGATGAAACACGTCCTTGGCTGGCGCCGTAACAAACTCCGCGAATCCGCCATCGACGTTGTTGCCGAGCATCACACTGTTCTGGCAAATGTTCTCCCGGCCCGTCCGGCAGGCTTCGCAGGATCCGCAGGAAAGGACCGCAGCAATAAGAACGCGATCGCCGACCTCGAATCCAACGGCCTTGATGCCTACTTCCTCAACAACGCCGGATATCTCGTGCCCCAGCACGAGAGGCGGAGCCTTGAACGTCGGCGTGCCGTGATCCAGATAATGCAGATCTGTATGGCACACGCCGCAGGCGGCGACGCGAATGAGTAGTTCGGTCGGGCCGGGCTCGGGTGTAGGCCACTCTTCAACCGTGACCGGCTGCCCGGAACCATGAAACACAGCGGCTTTCATTCACTGTCCTCCGGTGTACGCGTGTAAACGACCTTGAACCAATTCGTCGCCAGGGTACAGCCGTCACAACCATCCGGTAACTCATCCCCCAACATCGAATCCAGTAGCACTTCCATTCCCAGGCGCTCATAGAGCTCCTGTACTTCTTTCAGTCTCGGGGGCGCCCCCGTGAATCGGTGTTCCCAGCCCGCACGGGCAAGTTCTTCATCACGCGCCTGGCGGACTGGAGACGTCGGTTCAGCCGGCTCGTGCAACGGCCGTTTCCGTTCGGATCTGTTGTTGGCGCTGCCGCGCCAGCATTGCGGCCCCGATTGCTCCCGTGAATTGGACGAGAGGTTCTGGTGGGACGTTGACGTCGTCGCCGAGCTGCACTCGCATCACCTCAGCCATCTTCGCGAATCGGATGATTCCACCGACCAGCGTGAACTCTGGCTCCATCTGCACTCGCTTCATCAGGCGGACCGAGCGCTCGATGAGCGATTCAATCGCACCGTGCACGATGTCGGCCGGCTGCGCACCGTTACTCACGTGGTTGATCACTTCAGACTCAGCAAACACCGCGCACACGCCTGAGATTTCCACAGGTTCAGTAGACTCGTCTACCAGCGCACCGATTTCTTCGATCGGGTAGCCGAGATAACTCGCTGTCTTCTCCAGAAATGCACCTGTTCCGGCCGCGCACTTGTCGTTCAGGCGGAAAGAATGAACGCGGCCGCTGTCGTCGAGCCGCATGGCTTTCATCGTCTGGCCACCTACATCAAGCACCGTGCGAGTCTTGGGAAAGAACGCCAGCGCCCCCCAGGAGTGAGCGGTAAGATCGGTGATCTGTACGTCGCGAAAGGCCACCTGGTGCCGGCCGTAGCCGGTACTCGCCACGTATCCGATGTCAGACCGCGGAACTTCTGTCGCGGTGAGGGCGCTCTCTGCCGCCTGCTCGAGCTTGAATCCGGTCTTACAGAGACCCGTCCCAAGCAGGGTGCCATCGGGGCTTACGACCGCCGCTTTGGTATAGGTCGAGCCGACGTCGATCCCAGCGTAGTTCATGCTGCCCCCTCCCCTGCTGCGATCTTTTCCCCGGCACCCGTCGTGGCTCCAATGGCCCGCTCAAGGGCAATCAGCGCGGCGCCCAGCGCACCCATGTAGTGAGATTCTTCGCTTACATTCAGTGGCCGGCCGATCAGTTCTTCGAGTGCCGCTACCATGGCCGCATTTCGGGTCACTCCACCGGTAAATGTGATTTCGCCCTCCAGTCCCACTCGCTTGAGGAGGCCGAATGAGCGTTTTCCGATCGACTGATGTACGCCAAGCAGGATGTCCTCGATCTTCCGTCCGCGGCCCAGCCAGGAAAGCACTTCGGACTCTGCGAATACCGTACAGGTTGTGCTGATTCGGACCGGCTTTGTGCCCCGAAGCGCGGTTGGGCCTAGATCATCAAGCTCGATTTCAAGTGCGGCCGCGGCAGACTGGAGAAACCGGCCTGTACCCGCAGCGCACTTGTCGTTCATGCAGAAGTCCAGCACGTCGCCGCCGGGGCGCACCCGTATTGCCTTCGTATCCTGCCCTCCCATGTCGATCACGGTCTCGGTGCGTGGAAACATGTTCGCCGCCCCCCGGGCGTGGCAGACGATTTCTGTAACCTGGTCGTCTCCAAACTCCACGCGGTACCGGCCGTACCCGGTACCGATCACGTAGCCAACATCAGCCTCAGCGATTTCGCCTTGATCGAGAGCAGCCTTGAACGCCTGTTCGGCGATCACAACCACATTGGCACCGGTTGGCATCAGTGAGCGGCCGACGATTTGACCCTGTTCATCGACGACGATCGCCTTCGTCTGCGTGGATCCGACGTCCACACCGCCCGCATAGAGCATCAGCTCGCTCCGCCTGCCGCTGCGCTGGCCCGTCGTAACGCTCGAGAATCCAGACCCTCGAAAAAAGCATCAATTCGATTCTTGAGTTGAGCCTCGGAGACGACCCGCTTGTCCATCATGTCCGACTCGATGTAGAGGCACAAAACATCGCGATTGTCGAGGACTTGTCTGCGACTGTCCGCCAAACCGGTCGAGACGGTCCGACAACTCTTGATCGGATGATAGACAACACCATCCGCATCGAATTCATCGATTGCCTCCAGGAGCGCGGTATCGTGAAACAGCATGGCATCCACTGCCCGTTGGACGCCGAGCAACAATCCCTCCGCGAGACTCTCAATTGGCCGTTCAAGATCGTAGTCGAAATTGACATCGAGCCCACCGGATGCGAACCACGTATAGGTGGACGAGACGAAGACACCGCCCCACTCGGAAAACAACTCCGAAAACCGTCGGAAAATTGGATAGCACGGTACACCCACGAAGATCAGGCGCTGCTCGCGCTTGGAGCCGTTGTCTACCGCCGGAAGCACGCCGATTCCTGCCTCGACCTTGTACTCCAGTTCTTCGACCAGATCCTTGAAGTATGCCGCTCCCTGTTCAGTGCCGCGAAGCGCATTTGCGACACCCAGGTAGACCGTTCCGTCCATCATCGCATCATACACGGCAGGCGAGTTTCGATTGAGCTCCAGCACGCGCCGCCAGTCCCGATTCATTTCGTTTGTGAGCCGCATAACGTCACGACAACGGTCGATGTCGAACGGTCGGCCCGTCACCTCCTCAAGCACCTCGATCGCCTCGCGGAGCTGCTGCTCTACATAGAGTCGATCGCGCTCGAATCCGCGGGCGCTCGGTTTCATTCCAGCGCCGCGTGTACCTGGAACATCCACTGTAATCATGGGCACGTCGTACATTCGCTCCCAGATTTCGCCCCACTTCAGGTACGTGTTACAGGCGTTGGTGAGCACGGCGACTGAGGGCTGGGGAATGCGGCCCATCGGGTGTTCGCCGCCGCGTAGCTGCAGCGCATAGTCCGCCTTTACATAGCCGCACACATCAGGCGAGAACCCATGATCCTCCGCTTCACTCAGGTATTCGTCCGACACGCGACGAACGGCTGTCTGGAGCGAATTGATCTCGGGAAACACGACGTTCATGTCGAACGATCGTAACAATTCAACCATACTGCCCATCACGAATGCGTAGGCAGCCTTTTCACCGCGAGCCGACGCCTGGGTCAAGTCACCGTACCAATCGCGGAATAGCTCCGCTCCGTCACGGGCCCCACGACCGACAATTGGCGACGGCGTAGCGACGGTCATGACACACCTTCCGGAATCACAAGTTGCAACCCCGCACCATCGGCACCGGGCGCAGCAAATACGACATTTTCAACAAACGTCTCGAGCTGGATTTGCAGGTGATCAAAGCTCGTCATGCGTTCCTCAAACTCCGTCAAGAAGTAGGGAATTCCCTCTTCGTCGAGGGCCTCCGAATACGGGACCTGTTCGTCCAGACCTGGTTCGCACATCTTCGCTGCCGATACGATCGCTGCCTCCGCCTCCGCCTCGCGAATTCGCGCCAGGAGCATCTTCTCCTTCGGTTTGCGCAAATCATGCTGGACGGGGCTGTAGGAAGACTTGTTCAGGTAGGCGTCAGCCAGGTTCTTGAGCGGTGTCCCCTCACGGTCAACATCTTCGAGAATCCATCGCAAACCGATCAGCAGGTCGTCGTCAACCACGTAGCAGAAGTGAGCGATTTCACGCAGCAAATCCAGCGGTGGTTGCTCGCAGAAACCACCCTCGAATACGACGCGCAGCTTGTCCTGCTTTCTGGAGTCTCGATCCCGAATCAGTGGAATCAACCGCCTGAGAACCTCGTTATGTTCATCGCGCTGGATCAGTCCTCCGAGAGCGACGAGTATGTACGCCTCGTGGACGGGCAACAGCCACGGAGTGTCGCGTTTGATCGCATAGAGTTCGCGGAGTAGCTGCCGGTTCTCGTTGAACACCGCGATCGAACTCCTGAGATCGTCGTCGCTAACGGTTCGACCTACGATTTCCTCGATGTCATCCAGCACACGCCGATACTCTTCCGTCAGATAGTCGAGCGAATGGCGGGAATTCGGGTTTTGCGGCAGATAGAGGATCTGCGCGGGCTCAGGACAGTTGCGCGCCCAAATCCCCGCGAGATTGCGAGCGACATCGCAGATCGGGTGCGTCACGAACATGTCCAACTTGAGCCGATCCGTCAGAACCACTTCCAGGGAACTTCGGATGATCGCGCACAAGTAGGACCCGAAATGCGAGTCCGCTTCGCGACACTCCACCTGGGCACCGCGGAGCTTCACAGGCAGCATCCCGGCTGCATGGGCCAACTCTTCCGGAAAGTAGACCTGGAAATGTCCCAGGACCTTTCCGCCGGTCGCACGCCACCTACGCACAGTCGGGTACTCAGCGTCTTCCACGATCTCCCGACAGTACTCGAGACTTTCTTCCAGGCTCTCTGAACCCGTGAGAGTCAGCAACTTCACGTTTGTGCCCATTTCAGGTTCCCGTCCATGCAGGTGCCCGCTTTTCGGTAAACGCGGCCAGGCCCTCGTGGGCATCACCAAGCTGCATCAGTTCGTCGAGATAGAGATGCTCGACCCGGCGCATGGCTTCCCCTGCGGAGCCGGATTCGCCTTCGCGCAAAGCCCGTTTGGTGATCCGAAGTACGGGACCGCTGAGCGATGCCATCGCCGCAGCATATTCCTGGACGCCGGAGTCAAACTCGTCCGCAGGCATAACCCGGCTCACCAGGCCCACGGCCAAGGCCTCTTCGGCCTCGATGACTCGGCCCGACAGAATCAGGTCGGCCGCTGTCTGTCGTCCCACGAGGCGGGAAAGCAGCACGGCTGCCGCCGGCGGGAATACGCCGAGGCGAATCTCCGGTTGGCCGAGTTTTGCCCCTTCTCTGGCGAGTACCACATCACAGGCCAGGGCCAGTTCACATCCTCCTCCGAGTGCGGCGCCGTTGACGGCGGCCACGACGGGAAACGGAAGGTCCATCAGCCTCTCAATAATCCGGTGGAACGTCTTGATCATCTCGTCAACGCGGTCCGCCGTATGGTCTGCGACGTCAACACCGGCACAGAACGCCCGGCCGGAACCCGTGACGAGAAGTACATGTACGGACGCGTCCTCCTGCAGCGACTCCAGGACTTCGTCAAACTCCCGGAGCATCGGAATATCGAGCACGTTGAGTGGCGGACGGTCCAGAGCGAGTCGGACAAGACCGCCTAGGCGCTCCAGTTGGATGCGAGGGCCGGATTCCTGACTCACGAGTCGCCCTCGTGTGCGGCTCCGGTTTCCGTCTGGGCCATGCCGTCCAGTTGGCTTCCACAGGCACCGCAGTATTCGAACCCTGCCGGAATGCCCTGTGCACCACACCCGGGACAATCGATGGAAGGCGGACCCCAGAGAAACTCGCTTGACCCACCATCGGCAGCACGCTGGCGTGACTCCATGTACCTGGGCGGTCGCTTCTCAACGAACGCGCGCATTCCCTCCCATGGCTCCATGCTTGAGTAGTGGAGGGCCAGCCAGTCGCCTGCGTGACCAATCGTCTGATTCCAAGCCAACTCTTTCCAGAAATTGACCTGCTGTTTCGTGTACCGAACGCACTCGGGAAATTGCTGCAGCAGCTTCTCGGCCAGGTCGGCAACGGCCGCATCCAGTCGATCAAGGCTGATTGCGTATCCGCCTTCACCCTTCTGTGCGTTCTTGATCTGCTCCGTCGTGGCACCTTCGATGAATTCACCGTCTTTCGTGACAGACGGCACGACGCGGTTGACGAGGCCCCAATCGAGAGCCTGTTTGGCCGGAATTCGGCCATTGAACAGCAACATTTCGCGGGCACGCCGATCGCCGATCATGATGGGCAACCACTGGGTCGCTCCGCCGGCGGCTACGCTTCCGACGCGTGTACCCACCTGCCCGATCCAGGCATGCTCGGCCATCACGGCCAGATCGCAGGCCATCTGTGACTCGTTGCCACCTCCGACTGCCATGCCGTTCAGGCGCGCTATCACCGGCTTGCCCGTCTGCATGATGGTTTCCAGGTAGGCCCGGAACAGCCGCATGTACTTCCAGTAGTCCCGTGGTCGCGTCGTATACTCTGCTTCGTATTCCTTTACGTCCCCACCCGTGCAGAACGATCGATCGCCAGCACCCGTGAATACGATGACGCCGACCTGATCGTCGAATGCCGCATCGCGAAATGCGGTCGCGAGTTCTTCCAGCGCAGACGTCGAGTATGCGTTGTAGTTGTGCGGACGGTTGATGGTCACCGTCGCGACCCAGTTTTCCTTCGTGTACAGGATGTCGCGAAATTCATATGAATTGGCCGGCTTGGACTCGAAATGGCTCATCGTGGTGTCTCCGTGAGGACAGGCGGTGGCAAAAACTCTGGGGCACTCGCGAGGATTGACTCCACATATTTCTCAGCGGGTGACGACAGCAGATCGTGATAGGTACGGAACAAGTGAGCCGCACACTCGCCGGCCCAATCGTCGGGCAGCAGTGTGCGTGGTAGATACGGGTCGATCAGGGGAAAATCCCGGTATTCATGAGTTAGCCGAAAACGCCGGACGAAGCTCTCTTCCGGTGAGATGCTGCTGGACTCATGTTCGGCTCGAATTCGTTGGAAATCCGGGAGTTGTCGGTCAACGAATGCCATGTACCTTTTGTTGATTGCGGGCAGGTCCCACCCCCGCTGGACGAGTCGCTCCGGATCCGTGAATGCAGCGCCCGTTGCATGGAAGCAATCAATATACCCGGACACTTCGAGCGATTCCGCGATCTCACGTACTTCGGCTTCAACATCGTGAGGCGAAATCCACAGCCCGCTCCGCAGCTTACCGAATCCCAGCCAGGCCAGGCGATCACGAAGACGATCCCGAAGCACTCGTTCCTCTTCCGGAATCGAGTAGCCTAGCAGGAGCCAGTTGCCGCTCCACGGCTTATCCCAATCGGGATGGTAGATGCGGTCCTTGCCGGCCTCGAGAAGTCGCCGGCCACGCGGTGTGAGTTCGTAGTAGCTATGCCGGCCGACGCGGTCAGACTTCAGCCATTCCCGGGAACTCATGCGCGACAACGTGGTGCGTGCGCTGGTCTCGGACATTCCGAGTGGCTGGAGCAGCCGGATGAGACTTCCTGCCCACACGGGTGCTGGCCGGTGAAGCAAGAGTCCATGCTCTATGGCCTGGTTTAGATCTATTACATAATTTTGTTGATCGTATCGATAATGTAATATATAGAGACCCGGCGGACCATACCTCGGATATTTTGATCTACTTGTCTGCAATACTTGACGAACCATGGTATTCATGGCGTATTATGGCCACTCACATAATTCTGGAGGAGGAGCTCGTGAATTCTTTTTCTAAGATTCTTCTGTTGTCGTGCCTCGCCGTCGTATTCTTCCCCGCTGGCGCATCCGCCCAGGATGCCGATCACGAAAAGATGGTGAAGAATGCACTCAGCGCCGCAACGGCAGCGATTGCCAGTGGTGCCGCCGTAATGGACGGCGATGGAAATGTCCTGCGCGAGGGCACGAACAGCTACACCTGCCTGCCGGACGATCCCGATATGCCGGGGAATTCGCCCATGTGTCTTGACGGTCCCTGGCTGGCCTGGGCACACGCATGGATGAGTGGCGAAGAAGCACCAACGGTTGAGACGATCGCGTTCGGCTACATGCTCCAGAGTGGCAACCCGGGGAGTAACATCGACCCGAATGCCACAGAACCGACCGACGACAACGAGTGGATCGAGACCGGCGGACCGCACATCATGCTGCTGGCTCCCCTCTCGGTACTCGAGGGAATGTCGCACGACCCGAATACTGGTGAACCCTGGGTGATGTGGCGGGGCACGTCATTGGCCCACGTAATGGTGCCGACAGCACAGCGGAAGTAACGACCCAATGGCGGGGGGCGGCTTGTCGGAGCGCCCCACCGACCATCCCTACTTCGCCACGAGCTCTTCCAGCGCCAGTTCGCGCTGGGCTATGGGCGACCACGTCCTGCGATGGTGCGGCGTCGGACCAAGCTCGCGGATAGCCCTGAGATGAGATCCAGTGGCATATCCTTTGTTTGATTCCCAGCCGTAACCCGGATGGCGCGCGCCCAGACTGCGCATGAGTCGATCGCGTACCACCTTGGCCAGAATCGACGCGCAGGCAATCGACAGGGACTTCTGATCGCCCTTGATGATCGCTATGTGGTCGCCGAGCTCAGGAATTCGGCGACCATCAACCAGCAGGCGCTCGGGTTCTACCGGAAGGCGGGCGATCGCCCGGCGCATGGCCAGGACCGTGGCACGGCGGATGTTGAAGCGCTCGATTTCTCGGGTCGATGCTGCACCCAGAGCCCACGCGAATACACGCTCACGAATCTCGAGAGCTGCAGTCTCACGTTGGCGGGCAGACAACGCCTTGCTGTCGAACACGCCATCGATCGATGGAGCCCTGGGATGCAGGATGACGGCCCCGGCAACCACAGGTCCGGCGAGCGGGCCACAGCCGACTTCATCTATGCCCACGACGTGACGAAGCCCGCAGTCCCACCGGCAACCACAGGTCCGGCGAGCGGGCCACAGCCGACTTCATCTATGCCCACGACGTGACGAAGCCCGCAGTCCCACGCTTCACACTCGAAGTCTGTGGGAGCCGTGCGGGCCATTCGTCATTCCTAGCTTTCGGGGTCGTCAGTCGGAGGAGATTTCAGCCTCTGAAGATTCCTCCACCTCGGGCAACTCTTCCGTCACCGGGGGTTCTTCCGCGGCTGGCTTGGTCGCCACGGTAGCTGCGGGATTCTGCCCACCGCCTTCCCACCAACGCCGCTCACGAACCCGGGCACTCTTGCCCCTCCGAGCTCGCAGGTAATAGAGCTTGGCACGACGCACATGTCCGCGTCGGACGACCTCAATGCCTGCGATCGTCGGTGAGTGAACCGGAAATATTCGCTCAACGCCAACCCCGCCCGAGATCTTCCGGACGGTAAATGTTTCGTTGAGTTGAGCACCCCGGCGAGAAATGCAAATGCCTTCGAATGCCTGAATGCGTTCCTTGGTTTCCTCTACGACACGCACGAGGACGCGAACCGTATCACCCGGCGCAAACGTCGGAAGATCGCTCCGCACCTGCTTCTGTTCGATTTCAGCTATCCTGGGATCCACCCTACCGCTCCTTCCAGGGCCGCCTACTGCGGCCAACACAGTAATCTAATCCTGCAAATAATTTCAGTCTACCGGTCCCGCTCAGCCCTCCCGCTCCCACAACTCCGGACGACGCTGACGGGTCATTGTCTCTGCCTGTTTTCTTTTCCATGCTTCAACCCGCGCATGGTCCCCGGATCGCAACACATCCGGTACTGCCATCCCGCGGAACTCTGCCGGCCGCGTATATTCTGGCGGCGCGAGCAGTCCATCGTAAAACGAATCCCCGGCTGCCGATTCGTGGTCGCCCATGGCGCCCGGCAGCAACCGAACAACTGCGTCAATCACAACCAGGGCAGCTGGTTCACCGCCCGACAACACGTAGTCCCCAATCGACAGTTCCTCGGTCGCCAGCCCTGTCGCGACTCGCTCATCCACGCCCTTGTAATGTCCGCAGAGTAGCGTCAGCTCTTTTCCAACTGCGAACTGTACCGCCTTTTCATGGTCGAACGTCCGACCCCTCGGACTCAACAGGACGATCGGCCCCTCTGGCTTCATGTCGTCGACTGCCTCGAAGTAAGGCTCCGGCTTCATCACCATGCCGGCACCACCTCCAAAAGGCTCGTCGTCTACCGTCCGATGTCTGTCATGCGTGTAGTCCCGAAGGTCTACAACCTTGTATTCTGCTGTCCCAGCCTTGGCGGCACGACCGACGATACTGGTCCGAAGCGGTTCAGCGAAGTAGTCCGGAAAAATCGTCACCACATTGATCCGCACGGACTACAACTCCAGCAATCCGGAAGGCAATGAGACCTCTATCTTCCGGGCCTTCATGTCGATTCGGTTCACCGTCTCGCGCCGGATGGGAAATAACCGTTCCCGGCCGTCCAACTCGACAGAAGCGAGCAATTGCCCGCCGGCGTCGTAGACATCAGCAATCGTCCCAAGGCAGCGACCGTCGGGCTCGAAGATCTCGAGGCCAACCAGCTCATGAAGGAAGAACTCGCCCTCATCCAGCGGCCTGAGTTCATCCGACGCAAGTAGCAACTCCGCGCCCATCAACCTTCTCGCGCTTTCCAAATCAGAGACTTCCGCGAACCGCAGCAGGAATCCGCCCTTGTGGGGCCGACTCGTCTCGAGGGTCAGCGTCGCGTGCGACGCGCTCTTGGCCCCGCGCACCTGAAATCTGCGACCCGACAAAAATACACTGGGCCCATCATTCGTCTCCGACTGCACCTGCATCTCACCATTCAGACCGTGAGTCCGGCGTATACGACCAACTGTAATTTCGTCCATTCAGCCCGCCACACGGCCGCTCGGGCCGCCCGGCTTACTTGTCCTCTGAATCCTCAGCAGCGGCTTCTTCAACCTCGGCTTCTGCTTCCGGAGCTGCCTCAGCTTCTGCCTCTGGGGCTTCTTCAACCTCGACTTCGGCTTCGGGAGCTTCCTCGGCGGCGGCTCCCTCAACCTCTGCTTCAACCTCTACTTCGGCTTCCGGAGCTTCTTCAGCGGCGGCTGCTTCAACCTTGGCTTCGGCCTCCGGGGCTTCTTCAGCGGCAGCTTCCTCTACCTCAGCTTCGGCCTCCGGGGCTTCTTCGGCGGCTGCTTCAACCTCGGCTTCGGCCTCCGGAGCTTCTACCGCGGCAGCTTCTTCTACCTCGGCTTCGGCCTCTGGAGCTTCTTCCGCTACAGCTTCCTCTACCTCAGCTTCGGCTTCAGGAGCTTCTTCCGCAGCAGCTTCCCCTACCTCGGCTTCGGCCTCTGGAGCTTCTTCCGCTACAGCTTCCTCTACCTCAGCTTCGGCTTCAGGAGCTTCCTCCGCAGAGGCTTCCTCTACCTCTACTTCGGCTTCTGCTGCTGCAGCAGTAGCGGCGGAAGCTGCGTCGGCAGCTTCCTTCTTCGCGATGGCCGAAGCTTCCGCTTTCTCCTCAGCGCGTCGCGCAACGGCAAGTTTCTCACCCTCTGCCGCTGTTTGCGCTCTGCGTGAAGTCTTCCGCTCACCTGGAGGTGGGCCAAGCTCTACGACAGCGTCTTCTTCGGCCACAGCGTCGCCCGTGACTCCGTCCTGGAATTTCGTCCAGACACCAGTCTGGCGGAAAATCGACACGACCGTGTCGGTCGGCTGTGCACCCTCGTGCAGCCAATTCAACGCAGAGACCGTGTTCAGCTTGATCAGCGACGGCTGCGTCCGTGGATTGTATGTCCCTAGTGTTTCGATCGCCGGGCCATCCCGGGATTCATCTCGATCGGATACTACGATACGGAACGAGGCCTGCTTTTTTCGGCCAGTCCGCTGAAGTCGAATCGTCGTTGCCATTCCGTTCCCCTGTTACTGAAGCATCGAGCCGAGTCCACCGCTTCCGGCGAGTCGGGGGGCGAGTTTGCCCATCTGCTTCATCATCTTACGCATCTCCTGGAACTGCTTGAGCAGTCGGTTAACTTCCGCGACCG
>JBDHMQ010000066.1:0-7929 GCA_039656095.1 Gemmatimonadota bacterium
TTCAAGAACCAACGGCGCGCCCGCGCCGGTACCCGAAGCATCGCTGGGGTCTTCAGGTGTAAGTCAGGCTAGGAATTTTGCCACCACCTTGAGGGACCATCCCTGGACGATTTGCATTCAACAGACGAAATGGACGGAATGTGACGAACGAAGGACTATTGGGCGTTTTGCAGGTCATCAACAACAGGTCGGGATTCATACGCCGGCAACACGCCAGTTATACGCCGAGTGATGAGGACATATACGTTGGGCAGCGACTGATTCGAAAATTTGAGCTGCGATCGGGCGACGAGATTGCCGGAGAGGCGGGACCCCCGCCTGGTAACGGTAAGAGTCCGCCCTTGAAGCGTGTATTCACGGTCAACGGCGTACCGGTCGAAGAACTTGGCCAGCGCCCGCAGTTTAGTCGCCTTTCCGCGATGCATCCCAACGAACAGATCAAACTGGAGTGTGGCCTCAAGCGGCTTGGTAACGACGATCCGACGAATCGGATCATTGATCTGTTCTGTCCGCTTGGTAAGGGGCAGCGCGCGATGATCGTCGCGCCGTCAAAAGCGGGAAAGACGATGGTTTTGCAGGCAATTGCCGAGGGGATTGTGACAAACTATCCCGAGGCAATGGTCCTGATCCTGCTGGTGGACGAGCGGCCCGAAGAAGTGACTGAAATGGAGATGTGCGGATACGGTGAGGTTGTGGCATCCAGCTTCGACTATCCAGCCGACCGTCATGTCGCCGTTGCAGAAATGACACTCGAACGAGCCCGCCGCCGTGTCGAAATGGGGCAGGATGTGGTGATCATTCTCGACTCGATTACGCGACTCGCCAGGGCCTACAATCAGGTCGAAGAGGGAAGCGGACGGACGCTTTCCGGAGGTCTGGATGCTTCATCCCTTGAGAAACCGAAACGTTTTCTGGGGAGCGCACGCAAGGTCAATCCCGACCAGGGCGGTGGGTCCCTGACGATCATCGCTACGGCACTCGTGGACACAGGGTCAAAGATGGACCAGGTGATCTTCGAGGAGTTCAAAGGCACCGGAAATAGCGAACTCGTCCTGAGCAGAGAACTCGCCGATCGACGGATATTTCCCGCAATCGACTTGAATGCGAGCGCCACGCGGCGCGAGGAACTGTTGCTCTCAGAGTCCGCGCTTACCTGCTCGCACGCCATGCGTCGTGAGTTGGCTGGGGTATCGGAGGTCGAGGCGATGAACGAAGTCCTGGGCATCATGCGCCGGACAGGATCGAACCAGGAACTGCTGGAGAAGGTGGCAGCTAAGATCTAGCTGTCTAGCTTCCCTCCTTCACCTGTTTTTTAAGCCGGATTTTCATTCGCCGGGCGTAGTGGACGATCCGGTAGGCGGTGGCCTCGAACAGGCGTAGTTCCGTTTCGTCGAGGTCTGCCCGCTTAAAGATGCGTCGATAGCTTCGCATCTTCATCATGGGCGACACGTCCCGAAACATTCCGATGAGATGCATCGCTTCCTCCCACGTCGCAAAAAACGACTCCATCTGTTGGGCCGTAGCGGGAGGCCCCTGATCGCGAGGCTTACCCGACAGATCACGGTCGTGGAGTCCACCAAGCTGGCGAGCCGCCTGGCGTAACTCGTAGGCGATCAGTACAGCGGCATGGCCCAGGTTGAGTGATGGGTGGGATGGGTTCGTGGGGAGGCAGATCGTCTCGTCGGCCCTATCAATAATCGTGTTCGACAGTCCGAAATCCTCGCGGCCGAAAACGATTGCTACATCACCATCAACGGTCCTGGCCAGCAATCCCGGGGCACCATCGGCGGGTTCGCTCCATTCCTGTCGGCTGGTACGGCGCCGGGCTGTTGCTGCAGCGACCCGAACACATCCAGCCACTGCTGCGTCGAAATCGTCATAGATTTCGATCCGTTCGACGATATCCTCCGTATCATGAGCGATCCCGTCAATCCGCTGCGTATCGAATTCTTCCGGACGCACAAGCCGCAGCCGCGACAGTTCCATGTTCTTCATCGCCCTGACGACCAGTGCGATATTGACGAGGTCTTGCGGCTCGTGAAGCACAAAGACGATTCGCTCCAGCGCGGTGCGGCCGTCCCCTGATATCGTCGTCACAGAGCCGTCAGTCGCCTTGATCGGCCTCGTACTCGGGCGAGCCCTTGAAGCCCTTGCCCTTCCGGGGTCGCAGGGCGGGGTAGCCCGTTTCACCACACTCCGGGCACTCAACGGTGAAAGCGCTGATCGCCGCTCCGCAGACGGAGCAACCGACAGCCGCTTCATCCGCATCATACGAGAAGGCCTTGCCGCATTTCTGACAGGTTTGATCGTACGGTCCCATTGAAGTCCCGCACTCCGGGCACTGCGTCTGCTTAGTCATGCCGCCCAACCTACCGGTATGCCGCACATGACAGCCAGTCCCTGTGCTGGCGCGCGAGCAGTGGCCTTTGTAGCATCTGACGATGCAAACAGAGTATGACAAGCTCGACCGGAAGGTCTGGGTCCTCGGCGGTATCATGGCCGTGCTTGCGATCGCGGCCCTGATTCTCATGCTTCGCGATTTTTCATCGCAGAGCTACCTGTACCTTGTGTTCTATGCAGTTCCTGCCAATAGCGCGATTTCGGTATTTCCGCATGAGCCGGTGGTGGTCTGGTACGGAAGCCAGGGGAGTATCTGGTGGACGGCGGTTGCCGCCAGCATCGGGACGATGGTAGCCGGCTACCTGGATCATTCGGTATTCACGCCCGTGATGAACCTGAAGGGACTCACCGGCTACAAAGAAAAAGCGTGGTACCAGAAGGCGGCCCGCCTGTTCGGGAAGTATCCATTTGCCGTGCTCGTAGTTGCCGGCTTTACGCCAGTCCCGTTCTTCCCGTTCAAATTCCTCAGTTTCTCCGTTCACTACCCGCTCAAGAAATACCTGTCGGCACTGTTGATAGCACGATTTCCCCGATATCTGTTGCTCGCGTATATCGGCAGCTTCTTCGAGATTCCGAGTTGGGCGATGTTTGCGTTCTTCGGCTTCGTAGCCCTCGTCTACGCAGCCAAGACTGGTCCGGGTGCACTGCGCTACATCAAGAAGTACCGTCGTACGAGGGCAAGCGAGTCATAAGAATGGTCGGTACGATCAACGCGACCAGCGCATTTCTCGACCGCCTCCAGTCCTCCGATCCACTGATTGCCGTCGAGCTTCGACCTCCACGGAGCGGCCTCACACCGGGTGGAGCGATGGACACCTGGATCGATCTCGGGCACGCAGCACGCGCCCTGATTCGCCATGACACGTATGTGTTGCTTACCGACGGTGCTGTAGGAGACGCTGAAGAGGAAAATCTCCGCCACCTCGCTGCAAACCTGGCCAGTGAAATCGAGGCACGACGTCTTGTGCCCTTCCTTACTTGCAAACACTCGCTTGAGTACTGCCGGCTGTTTGCCGAACGTGCCCAGCGACATTCCGTAGAAACCCTGACGGTCGTAGGGGGCGATGTGTCGGATGGCTCTCCCCGCTGCGTGCCGCATGCCTACCTTCTCCGGCAGCAGATACGAAGCCGGATTCCCGGCCTGGTTTTGGGTGGTTGGGTCAACCTGCACCGCGATCCGGCGATTCAGGCCGACTATCTGGCGGACGCGGGCTCGTCAGCGGACTACGCTCTTACCCAGGTCGTGTCTCACCACGACTCGCGAAAAGTCGATGCCTGGCTGGAGGAGACGGCTCGACGCGGCCTCAAGGTGCCGATGGCGTATGGCGTATTCTATTACCGCAACGGCCAACGAGCAGTGCTCGAAAACCTGGCGCGCTACTTCACTGTGCCGGTGAATGAAATCGAACGGGAATTCGAGGAAGGAGCTACTGCGGCCGAAATCTGCGCCCGATCGATTCTTGAACTTCGTCGCGCAGGCATTGAGAACGTCTACGTCTGCAATCTTGGCAGTCGAAATGCGGCCCAGCGGTTGTCGAGCGTGTTGGCGGCTCTAGGCGATCTGGGTCCCGCAGAAATCTAGTCCGTCAGGCCGATCGCCTGGCTTGCCCTGTCTACCAGGTTTTGTGGACAGCTGACGACTACCCCTGCCACCGAGTCCGCGATCTGCTCGTACACTTCCCGGACCATGGCCACCCCTTCTCGTGCTTCCGCCTCGGGCCCCTGTTCGGCCGCTGCCTGCATACGGGCAAGCACGGACGGCGGCACGACGATTCCCGGCACCTCGTGAGCCAGAAACTCTGTATTCCGCACTGACATGGGAGGCCACAGACCTGCCATAATTGGAACGCCATAAGGTTCCAACCGCTCCAGAAATGCCAGAAAGCCCTCTGGATCAAATACGGGCTGTGTCACAGCGAAATCAGCACCTGCATCGGCCTTCCACGCGAACCGGCGCAGTTCTGCCTCGGGATCCGGCGCAGTATGATTCACTGCGACACCGGTCACGAATCGGGTGGGCTCTCCGATCGACTCGCCGCCCGGGTCCAGGCCCAGGTTCAGGCCTCGAACGACGTTGGTCAGCCCGATGCTGTCGATATCGAACACCCTGCCGGTATCGTACGGACCTCCACGCGGCGGATCTCCTGTGATCAAGAGCACGTTCCGCAAGCCTGAGGCTGCGGCTCCCAGCAAATCGCCCACCATCCCCAGCATGTTCCGATCGCGGCAGCAGTAGTGCGCGACGGTCTCGACATTCGCCTCCCGCTCTACGATGCGTGCGGCAGCCAGTGCGTTCATTCGAGTGCGCCGGGCCGGGCCGTCGAGAATATGGACCGTATGAAATCCGGCATCTCGGGCTTGATTCGCTGCGTCGACAAGAGGAGTCGGGGTCCAGCCCCTCGGAGGGGCAAATTCAATCCCGCGAACAAATTCGCCGGCCTTGAGGCGTGCTCCGAGACCAGAGGACTCAGCGAGTGGGACTCGCTCGGTGAGGTGCCTGTCAGTGTCGTCCGGACTCGAACCTTCAAGTCGGTCGACGACACGGACCTGCGGCGGCCGGGCCGCCTTGAGGTGGGCAGCCATGTGTCGAATGTGCTCGGCTGTCGTCCCACAGCAACCACCCAGGAATCGGGCTCCGGCGTCTGCCATCCGCAGCGCATAGCGTGCCATGTATTCCGGGCTCGCCATATAGATCTTGCGGTCTCCGATATTTCTGGGCACGCCAGCGTTTGGCAGGGCCGATACAGGACGGCGGGTAATCGTGACCAGCCGCTCCACAGCATCCAGTGTCGCCGTTGGCCCGACGGAGCAGTTGAGTCCGATGACGTCGGCGTCCGACGAATCCAGGGTTTGTGCCATGTGTTCGATGGTCGTTCCGTAAGCAGTGCCCAGGTCTTCACCGAACGTCATTTGAGCAAAGGCCGGCCTGTCGGGCGCGACCTGTCGGACGGCCTGAAGGGCTGCGAGGAGCTCGGACATGTCGCTGAATGTCTCAAGGATGAAGCCGCCCACGCCACCTTCAGCGAGACCAGCTGCCTGGCGGGCGAAGAACGCCACCGCTTCGTCGATCGAAGTCGGGCCCCACGGCTCAATGCGAATTCCCAGCGGACCAATGGATCCAAGCACGACACTGGTATCGCCCGCGGCTCTAACTGCGAGCCGGGCAGCCGTCTCGTTGATTTCTTCAGTGCGGTTCTCGAGCCCGAAGGTCGACAGCTTCACCGGGTTGGCACCGAACGTGTTCGTCTCGATCAGTTCTGAGCCTGCTCGTACATAGTCCGTATGGACGCCGTAGACGAGGTCCGGTTGCGACAGGTTCAGCTCGTCATAGCAGACGTTTACGAATACGCCTCTGTGGTAGAGCACCGTTCCCAGGGCACCGTCCATCAGATGGACCCGTCCGTCCTCCAGCCACTCTCGGAGTCGGCCAACCATGGCGCTCACCCGGTCCCCTCTTCGCTATCGGGATTCGGTTCGTAGGCGAGGTTTGCCGACAGGGTTCGCTCCGCATGTTCAAGCTTGAACCCTCGACGCGTCGCGTAGTCTTCCACCTGGTCCCGGCCGATCCGTCCCACGCCGAAGTAGTGGGAGTCAGGGTGAGCGAAGTACCAGCCACTTACCGAAGCCGCGGGCCACATCGCACCGGTCTCCGTCAGCCGGATACCCACAACGGACTCACCGCCCAGCACATCGAACAGAATCTGTTTCTGGCTATGGTCCGGGCAGGCAGGATAGCCCGGTGCCGGGCGGATGCCGTCGTACAATTCGGCGATTCGATCATCATTTGACGCGCCTTCCTCGCCTGCATATCCCCACAGATCCGTGCGCACCTGCTCATGGAGAAGCTCTGCGGCAGCTTCGGCCAGTCTGTCCGCCAATGACTTGGCCAGCAGGCTCCGGTAGTCGTCATGGTCACTCTCGAAGGCGGCGCACAGCTTTTCTAGACCGATTCCGGCCGTAACCGCGAAGGCCCCGGTCCAATCGTCAACGCCGCTGTCTTCGGGGGCCACAAAGTCAGCCAGGCAGAGGTTGGGTCGGGAGTTCTTTGAGGCCTGCTGCCTCAGGTGTGGGACGACGGCCAGAATCGCGCCCCGGTTAGACGGTTCAAACAGCAGGACGTCGTCACCCTTCGACGACGCGGGAAAAAGTCCGCAGACGGCCCTCGCGGTCAGAAGCTGCTCGGAAACGATCCGATCTAGCAGTTCTCTCGCATCCTCCATCAGGCCACGCGCAGCCGGACCCAGCTTCGCGTCTTCCAGAACAGCCGGGTAACGGCCCTGGATTTCCCAGGTGTGAAGAAACGGCGTCCAATCGATGTAGTCGACGAGGTCCGCGATCGGGTACGGATCGAACACATGAACGCCCGGCTGGCGGGGAGCATGGATCGTCGATTCCGTCCAGTCTGCGCGCCAAGCTCTGGTGCGGGCCTGTTCGATGGATACGAGGTTGCGGCTGGCCGTCCTTTGTGCGTGGGCTCGCCTCACCTCGGTGTACTCCTCGGCAATGTCGTCCGCGTAGGACCCCGCGTCACCGGAGAGGATTCGTCCGACCACGCCTACGGCCCGCGACGCATCGGTCACGTGTACGACCAGCCCGGAGTAGCACTCGTCGATCTTGACGGCTGTGTGTGTGCGCGAAGTTGTGGCACCTCCGACGAGCAACGGAACCGACAAGCTTCGTCGCTCCATCTCGGTAGCCATGTGGACCATCTCATCGAGTGATGGCGTGATAAGTCCGCTCAAGCCGATGATGTCCACGTCCTGTTCGGCGGCCTGTGTGAGGATCTGCTCCCCCGGGACCATCACTCCCAGATCGATTACGTCGTAACCGTTACAGGCGAGTACGACACCAACGATATTCTTGCCGATGTCGTGGACGTCGCCCTTTACGGTGGCCATGAGGATTCTGCCGCGACCCTTCGTATCTCCCTCACCAACCGGACTTTCAAGCTCCATATAGGGAATGAGCTGCGCGACGGCCCGTTTCATCACCCGGGCACTTTTTACGACCTGCGGGAGGAACATCCGGCCGCTGCCGAACAGGTCACCGACCCGTGACATACCGTCCATCAGCGGCCCCTCGACGACCTCAAGCGCGAGGTTGGCACCGAGTCGAGCTTCTTCAACATCCTGCTCGATATGATCGAGGATGCCTTCGACGAGAGCGTGCTCGAGGCGTTTCTCCACGGACCATTCGCGCCATGCGCTGTCATCCCGGACGGTGAATGTTGTGGCACGAGCACGGCCGGCCATCGCCGTCAAACGCTCGGTAGCCTCGACCGTGTTTCCACGGTTCAGAAGCACATCCTCAGCAGCTTCACGCAATTCGGAATCGATGTCGTCATAGATCGGCAGGCGGCCGGAGTTCACGATCCCCATGTCGAGGCCGGCAGCGATCGCATGGTAGAGGAACACGGCGTGCATCGCCTCTCGCACAGCTTCGTTGCCCCGAAATGCAAAGGAAGCGTTGCTGATCCCACCACTTGTGGCTACGCCGGGCAATTCCTGCTTGATGCGGCGAACGGCTTCC
>JBDHMQ010000067.1:0-7858 GCA_039656095.1 Gemmatimonadota bacterium
CAGCTCGCCGAGACCACGACCTCGACAAGGCTGCGCTCCGGCCTGGGAATGGCAAGCTTCGTCACCTGATCCGGAACGGGTACGAGCCCCCGCATCTGCAACAGATCTGCCATCGATTCCACGGCACCGACGAACAGGAGGCGGTCGCCTCCCTGGAGCCGCTCGGTGGGCGCTACAGCCGGAAGGAGTGCGTCCCCACGCTCGATCTCGGCGAGAAAAGCTCCGGGAAGATTTCGCAGTCCTGCTTCCTCGACCGACTTTCCGACGAGCGCGCTGGAATGCTCGAGCAACATCTCGATCGTGTATTCCCGTGTCGCGTCAGGTTCCGCGAGCGGAGGCGTTCTGTCCGGTAGCAGCCAGCGGCCGGCAATTACGACGAAAGTCGTTCCGATGATAACGGCGGGAAGCCCGAGCGCTCCGATCGCGAAAAACCCCATGGGACCGAGATTGGTCGTTTCCAGCACCAGACCATTGACGATCAGGTTGGTGCTCGTACCGATCAGCGTACAGGTGCCCCCCAGGATCGCTGCGTAGCTCAGCGGAATCATCAGTTTCGATACCGCCAATCCCGTTCGCCGACTCCAGTCCTCAACGACCGGTACCATCATCGCCACAACGGGCGTGTTGTTGAGCATGCTGCTGATCGCGGATACGGGCAGCATCAACCGCAGTTGCGCAGATGCCAGCGATTTTGGCCGCCCGAGTAGGGGAGTTCCGACCGCGTTGACGGCACCTGTCTGGACCAGGCCGGCTACGACCACATACAGAATGCCGATCGTGGCGAGGCCCGGGTTTCCAAGCCCAGCGAGTGCTTCGGAGGGAGACAGTACACCACTAACGATGAGAACCGTCAGGGATCCTACGAGGATAAAATCAGGGGCAACCCGGGTCCCGATCAGGGCGGCCATGGTTAATCCCACGATTCCAAGAGTCAGCCAGGCATCAGCGCCCATCACACCAATCGTTTCTCAGGGTTGCGGCTCCATTGCTGTCCTCACGAGAAGGAGGTTGTGAATCTAATGATCGAATTGCCCGAAATCGAACGCCCTGCTCAGCAGTCCCGCATCGAGCAGCCGGCTCACAGTGACAGGCGACGGACCAGGTCTGCAATCGTGACAGAATGGTGATCGTCGTGTTCGGCCATATGCGTGCGCCGATTTTCGAGGTCGGCTGCCCTCAGCTCACGTCGATTGGCCACGAAATCATCAAGCCGCCCGTCCCACAGCGGTTCGAGGTCGATCAGGTGGCCGACATTTTCCTGAACAGACCAAGCACCCTCACTCCGAACCGTGACCGTTTCCTGAGCCAGACCAGCAACCAGGTTTTCCAATTGATCCGGCGCTGCTCGGAGCCGATCGAGAATTCCCGCAAAGGCTTTTACAGGAAGCCCGAGGTCAAACTGTCGATCGAACAGCACTTGTCCTGGGTTGCCAGGATACACCTCCTGCATGCGGGTCAGGATAGAAAAGCCAGATGAATCTAATGTTCACACCCAACATCTGGTTCACTGGTGCTGAACAGGAAAATCTCTGGCGAGCCCTCCGACAGGCACAGAGTCTTCTCAAACCGAAGACCAATATTTTTCAAAACTTGGATCGAGGCACTGTTGTGCGACGCAGTTATCGCTACAACCCGGCTCAATCCATGCTGGCTCTTTGCTCTATCCAGTACGGCCCGGGCGGCTTCCGTGGCAAATCCCTGCGACCAAAATTCGGGGATGAAACCGAAACCGATATCCGGGTCGTCTAGCGTATCTCGCTTCAACAGTCCGCACATGCCGATTGAACTGCCGTCTTTGTCATGCTGCACGAGGTAGAGACCGAATCCGTGCTGCTTGTAACTCGCAACGGGTCCCTCTCGAATGTACTGGCGTGCATCATCCAGCGTTCGGACACCCTTGTCGCCAACATACTCCAGAAATGATGGCTCATTGAGGAGCCGGAGGATAAACGCTGCGTCATCCTCCGTGAATTTGCGGAGTGTTAGCCTATCCGTTTCGATAACGGGTCGGGGCACGTGTTCAACGCCTCCGCTTCAGCTCGAACAGGCCCAGCGCTAGAAATATGAATCCGAGCATCCAGATCCCGGAATTGCTGGACGCGAATCCCATTATGACGAAAACTGTTCCCAAAACCAGACCGATTCGCGGAGCGCTCTCCTTCATAGCTGACTCTCCTTCGTATATGGGTCCATCATTTCTATCTCTGGTTCAATCTTGACCATTGACCGCGCCAGCAGAAGAGCTAACGGCATCAGAAGCAGGGAAGTGGCCAGCCCCTTCGAACGGGCCACCAATAACAGAATGCGCCGAAGACTACGAACGAAACGTTGGCGATCAGAAATCCTGTCTCGAGATCTGGGTATATGAGACCGCTGAGGAATCGGGCAGGAGGGAATACCTCGTACAGCCGAAACACGTATTCTTCGATTGAGTGAAGTGCCTGAACGACTACTAATGCCAGAAAGGTAGACCTGAAACCCATCCGAGCCCCCCGTCAGTTCAGGTCAGCGCACGAATGTCTACTGCGACTTGAGATCCATGCTGCCGGCTCCACCTCCGCGAACAAGCACGAACACCGCTAGCACGATGACCACACCTGGGATGATCGGCGCAGTCGGTTGAAGCGGGAATAGCGTTGGATCCTCAACAATCAGGTGGACGTAGGTAGCCACAGTCATAAGCCCGAGTACCACCACGGCCGAGAGTCGCGCGTGGAAGCCTTTAAGCAGCATTGCGCCTACCACGACCTCAAATATCGGCACAAGCCAACGACTCAACTCCTGAAGAGGCATATCTGCGGCAGCGAGCTGCCCGATGAACGCATCCGCCAACATGGGAATGAACAGTTTCATCAGACCGGTCATCAAGAACAGGATTCCGAGAAAAACTCGCGCGCCGGCGGCGACTCGATCTGGACTTGTATCGCGAATATGCTGACAGCGCATTGGGTTCTACCTGGTTGAAGTTCAGTCCGTGGCCATTCGCAGTAGCTCGGGCGCCAGAGAAAAGTGCTCGGCCCCTCCTCCCTGATTCATCAGTACAGCCACAGTTACTCCGGTATCCGGATCGAACAAGAGCAAGCTGCTGCCCAGGGGTGACCCACCGCTGTGGCCCCACTGCTCCCTGCCAAGGTACTCGTATCCCCGGATGCCGAGCCCGGCTCCTGCCTCACCTGGAATATTCCCCGCCGCAGGAACAAAGTCGAGCATCTGCTGCCGAATCGATTCTCCAAACACCTTACCGGTGAACAACGCGCGACCCCAGCGGGCAACCGTGCGAGCATTTGAGAACAAACCGAAAGCCGAATTGCCGATGGACAGGAGTGACATCCGCTCGAGTGGCGCAGTTTCCTGCGCGGCTCGAGCGCCGCCCCATGCCTGGGCGACGAGCCCAGCCGGAGTTTCAAATCCGGGCAAGAAGATCTCATCCAATCCGAGAGGGGTCCAGATTCGCTCGTGATAAAGGTCGACAATCGGAGTGCCAGTAACCTTCTCGGCGATCATTCCAAGAAGGACAAATGCGGTGTTTGTGTATTGCGTGCGAGCACCACGAGTAAAACTCATAGGGCCAACGAGTTCAATAAGTTCAGATGCCGTGAAAATATGACTGAAGTCAGCGCTGATAGCCGGTCCAAGTTCTGGACTTCGCGTATAGTTTGCGACTCCACTCGTATGGTTCAGCAACTGTCGTACGGTGATTTCCGAATCAATGTATGCGTGGTCATCCAGCCACATCGAGATCGGGTCGTCAAGACCAATCACTCCGTCTTCTGCCAGGCTGAGAATGACCGCTCCGGTCATCGACTTCGTGATGCTGGCAATCCATATCAAGTGTTCGGGCAGCAGTTCGCTGTCAGCACTTTCGACGCCTGCTGTACTGATCCACTCCTGTCCGTTTGCTAGAATTACCGCTGCGGAAACCCCCCGGTGATGGTCTGCCAGCGCCCATGTGTCGAGGGCACTTTGCATCTCTCCGGCCAAGGCGGAGGAGAATTGAGTCTCAGCAGAATTCGTGCTGAGCTGGGCTGTTAGCGGGAATGGACACGCAAACACCGTGAGTATGGCTGTGGCCACGATCACTGACTTCGTGTTCACTCTTATCTCCACGACATGTGACCAACTTGATTGAGCAGATTGACGGAAACGTGGTACTCTAATCTCCGACTCCGGGTCCTGCCTGCGCAGCAGGAGCTACGCAAACGTCCCGGCGAGTCCGAGCGCCGAGGCCATCCACACGCTGATGAGAGTGTAGAAGATAAACAGGCCTGCCAGGGCCTTGATGGCGCTGATCAGCCAGTTCTGTTGATAGACTACTCGCATGGCGACAACCAGGTACACCAGGCCGATCAGGACACTCCAGATATTGGGAATCGGCACGACGCGAAATACGCCCTCGAGGATGAGATAAAACGCTGACCAATGGAGAGTAAATACCGCGTGGGTGGCGAAGGATTTCTTCGATCGCCCGTTCAAGGCCCATATCAAGAGTGTAAACACACCAAGAAGAGCTAGCAGCAGCACTGGAAGATAGGCACTGACCCAGGCATCGAAGCGCTCCGCGAACACTTCCAGAGTAATACCCTGTGTCTCGAGGCGTTGAACGACTGTTTCCGACAAGTTACCGGTGGCGGAAGCCGGACCGAGCGTGCTACTGGCCCCACCTGTCTCAGGATTGAACTGGATGAACGGCCGATACGCATGAACCAGGAAGAATGCTGCAGCCGACAGGAGATAGATTTGCAGCGGTTCAATATAGTGAATCCGGCGGCCGCGAAGATATTCGGCGGTTAGCCGTCCCGGCCGAAAAAGAAGGCCAACAACACTCCGGAGTACGCGGGAGTCGTAACCAACGATCCCGGTCATGAGCCGACTGAGATAGCCGAGCGCACCTGCAGGCAGTGACTCGGCACGCTGTCCACAGGAATGGCAGAATGGCCCCCGCAGTTCTGCCGAGCAATTTTCACACACAGTTGAGATTTGCTCATTCAGCACTTGTGGATGCGTCGTCAACTCTGCTCCCTTTGGCTCGTTGAGAGTCGCTTAAGTAACTGAATCCGGCCTACGTGATACGTATCATGCAGGACGATACCCAAGACATTCAGGCTGAGTAACCGATAACGGCAACAAAATGACACGCGGATCCCACGAGTACACACAGGTGCCAGGCGAAGTGAGCGTACTTCAAATTCTTCGCTGCGTAGAAACCAATGCCACCGGAATACACTAGACCTCCGGCCAGAAGCCACAGAAATCCGGCGATTGGTATCCGCTGAATGAGCGGGTACACAGCAATGATCACAAGCCAACCCATCGCCAGGTACATTGCCGTCGAGAGTATCGGGTAGCGGAACGACACGAGCAACTTGAAGACGAGGCCCGCCAGGGCAAGGCTCCATATCACGCCAAGCAATGTCCAGCCCCAGCCGCCGCGCAGAACGCCAAGAGTGAATGGCGTGTATGTGCCTGCGATGAGCAGATAGATCGCGCCATGGTCGAGACCACGAAACACGCGTTTCGCTCGACCCTTCGGCAAGGCATGATATACGCTGGACGTGAGGTAGAGCCCGGCCGCGGTGGCGGCAAAAATGCTCACGCCAACCACATTCATCGCCCCGTGGGGGACAGCGGTCAGCACCAGAAATGGGGTTGCGACTAGAGTTGCCAGCAAGCCGAAACCGTTGCTTACGCTATTGGCAATCTCTTCGCCGACCGTCTGAGCGCGCGCGGACACTCGAGTCCCCCTTTGACCGATGAGATGTGAACCTCGCTCGGAATCTCACAGGAGGCAACAAAGAAAATGGGCCGTCTCGATTATTCGAGACGACCCACACTCTTCAATTCTCAACTGGATTTGAGCAAAATTTAGACCGAGACGACATTCTCCGCCGCTGGGCCCTTTGCTCCATCAACGATGTCGAACTCCACCAGCGCTCCCTCGGCGAGGCTCTTGAAACCATCAGCCTGAATCGCGCTGTGATGAACGAAGCAGTCCTTGCTACCGTCCTCTGGAGTGATAAATCCAAATCCTTTTTGGTCGTCAAACCACTTTACTGTACCCTTGGTACGCATCCATGCGCTCCTTGGTTATGCGAGTCGGAGCTACGATGAACCGTACTTCCCGACTGCTTTCTCTGCGCGAAAACTTCGCGCGGTGTGTGACCATCATGGCCACAAAAAAACGGCGGTCTCAAAGAACGAGACTGCCGCCCTCATAAATCCTGATAACCCCGTTGGGGTCTAATGCGTTACAATCGCCAGATTCGACGATTCTGTCAACTTTTGGCGGCGCCATCTACCGGTTTCCACGTCTCGTGGACATGGGCCCACCGGAGCGGTTCCACGTTACTGAACACGACCGTCGTGATGCGCGCGTTCTGGACCTGCGCCGAAGCCAGGCCACTTTGTTGCCACTCTTCATACGTGGCCAGGATGTGTCCGCCGGACACGCTTCGCACCTTTACATGGTCTATGCTGATCCGGAAATCGGGACTTGTCCCGTGACTCGCCAGCAAGCTGGCAGCCAGCTCTTTGAGTGTGAGTATCCCGCCCGTTGGCGAGATCAGCACAAAGCCAGGCTCGAACCGACCCAAGAATTCAGACTCAAGTTCGCTCTGCGGAAGAGTGCCCGAGAACCATCCTTCGAAGAACCTGTGGAGAGACTCCACTTCTTCGAGGACCTTATCGTTGACGGTTGAGTTCATTCTGCTAGGCGAGTGTGCCCTGCTTCTCCATCGCTCGGGCATACATATACAGGGCTATCGCCACGACAAAAATCAAGACCGTGAATCCCAGCGCCATCGCGTCTCCGCCCATGACCTCCCAGCCATCGGCCAGGACATAATTGTGAATGGTTGTTATCACCATGGCTACGAGAGAGGCCAGAAAAACGGGAACGGCCAGCCGCTTCCTCAACAGCAATAGCACGGCACCTAGTACACCGGCCCAGACTGCGATTGCCCAAGTCGCTACGACCCAGGTAGGAAAGCCGTAGAAGAATGCGAGTTGCTCGGGCGTGAACTGGCCCATGTACGCTTCGTTCTTCGTTTGCGTCATGAGGTAATCCATCGCTCCCATGGCGTTCCACAAGAGCGCGATGACACCGACGATCCATAGATGCTTCGGTGTGCGTTGGATTCCTGATTCCTGTTCTGCAGACATAGCCCCTCCTGGTCTACTAGCTGGCGCGCTTCTGACTGCGCCCACGGCCTTCCGAATTGTACCGACCTGTACCTTGCGGTCCTTGCCGACGACCATTTCGACGGCCACCGCCACCCTGCTGCTGTGGGCCACGACCATTTTGACGTCCACGTCCGCGAGGACGGCGCGACGAACGGTTCTCGGATGTACCTTCCGAGTCGTGCTCAAAGCCCTCAACCTGCCGTCGTGGGATCTGTGCACCGATCATGCTTTCGGTTGAGCGCAGCCAACCGCGATCGTCACCCGTAACGAACGTATAGGCTACTCCAGCCTTTCCGACCTCCCGGTGCGTCCGATCCGGTGCGTGTAAGCCTCTGGCGTGTTGGGCACGTCAAAGTTGATCACGTGCGATACGTCATTCACGTCGATTCCGCGCGCTGCAATGTCCGTTGCCACGAGGATGTCATAGCGGCGAGTTCGGAAACCACGCATGGCCCTGTCGCGCTGACCCTGGGACATGTTTCCCTGAAGTCCGACAGCACGGTGTCCCGCTTTGCTTAGCTGCTCGGCCAGGCGGCGGGCACGGTGCTTGGTACGAGTGAACACGATCGCTGAATCGCAGTCGTCGCTACGAAGCATGTGTTCGAGCAGGTCTCTCTTTCGTGGCTCTGAGACCAGATAAAGCGCGTGATCAACGGTGGTGGCCGGCGCAGTATCGGCC
>JBDHMQ010000068.1:0-7811 GCA_039656095.1 Gemmatimonadota bacterium
CAGGCTCCGGCTCAGGTTCAGGCTCCGGCTCCGGCTCAGGTTCGGGCTCCGGCTCAGGTTCGGGCTCCGGCTCAGGTTCGGGCTCCGGCTCAGGTTCGGGCTCCGGCTCAGGTTCAGGCTCGGGCTCCGGCTCAGGTTCGGGCTCCGGCAGCACGAGCTCTGGTCGTGTTGGAGAATCCGATTGGACTTCATCGACCGTTGTGTAATTCTCCCAGTCGAGAAACGAGCGTTTTACTCCACGCGGCAAAAGAGATTCGTTGCTCGCCATTTCATAGAATGGAAATGGCTGGTCCGCAGACATCCCTGCCGCTGTGGAGCGAAAACACCCACCCTTGGACTGAGAACCATCACCCACGAATAGAAAGGCGCAGTGCCAGGGCTCCTCAAACCGGTCCTTTTGAGTGGCTAGATCTTGCTTGGAGAGTTGTACTTCCCCATCGAGATGGCGATGGTACCATCCCACCAGTGTTCCTCGATGGCGATCAACTTCAAGTCGAAGTGCCAGTCCTGCCTCGCGGGAAATCTGGTCGTGCGCAGATTCGTCGAATTCAAAACGTGACGGAACGACTCCGGTCACAATGACAAAGCGTCGATTTGCGGAGGGATCCTCGCAGAGATCTCCAACCAGATAGCCGAATGGTACTTTCGCGGCTGGAGTTTGCCACACGTGCTCGTGCATTGCGAGCCAGGCCCGCTGCTCCACAAACACCTCGTACGAGGACGAGACCTGATCGTGAGGTGGAGCGGGTACGGGCTTCCAGTAAACACTTCTCAGCAATGGGCGCGATGTCCAGATGTGATACGCATCGGTGTCCGGCTGGCGTTCCTGTGGAACCTGCCAGCTGGGGACACTTCCGTCACCGCCCTTATCCTTATCGCTCATTCGACCTTTCGTGTGCTGGCAGTTCGAGCCACATACGGGATCTCACCAGCATCATAACGGAGCGGTCCCCAAGAACCGCTCCGTATCCATCAAAGATGCCCCTTCTGTGTCGCGACCGGCAAGTATATCACACGTTGACATGAGCACGAGGATACGCGACTCTCGCGGTAATCGAGTGAATTCGGAAACTGGCTGGGTTGGGAGGATATCGTGATACGAGTTATGGCCCTTTCTGTGGTCGCTATTCTGGTGGGGACTAGTTCGGGAAACGCTCAGTTTCGTCAGCAGACCCCAGAGAAAGGCGGCTTTGGAATGACCGCTGATCTCATCTTTGCCCAGATGGGTGGAAGTGTGAGCGACTCGGTGGGCAGTGGCCTCGGCGCAGGGGTTTCCCTCTTCCTGGAGCCGACCGGGACACCTGCTCGGCTTGGGGCCGGTGTATCCTACACCCGATTCTCGCTCGAAGGGCCGGGCGGTTCTCTCAACAAGCTCAGCCTTTATGCACTATTCGGGTTGCAAATGGTCGATCCCAATACTTCTGTCATTCCGTATATTCAAGGAACCGTCGGTTATACCCGCCTGAGTGATGATGAACTCTGCAATGAATTCGTCTGCGGGACAGGTACGACCCTTCGTGGAAGAGTCAGGTCTGGTCTCGAACTTGGTACAAATGTGGGCGTCGACATTCCTATGACTGAGACGATCAACGTCGATGTGGCCGGCAGTTTCTCGTGGATGAGCCTGGGCGATCTCGAAGCCGGCGGTCAGACAATTGAGGGTGCATCATTGAACGGCTCGACGTTCGGAATTCGCGCCGGGATCACTATCTATCCACGGTAACGACTAGAGAACGATTCGCCTGGTCAAGGGAGCTGGCGCGGCCCCTGGTGAGCGCCAATTAGATTCCCGTTGCGCGCCTCCAATAACGACTCGCTGAACTCAATCCGCTGTTCGAGCATTTCGATCTTGATGTTCTGTGACTCAATCATGGCGTGCAGTCGCTCATGTTGGACACGGTCCAACTCGTCCGAGCGCTTATTCTCGGCATTCGCCTCGAGCATTGAACCGAGCTTCTTTGTCAGCGGCCGAAACACCAACACGCCGCCAATGGTCAGAAACATCGTCATTGGTACGAGTGCGATGAAAAATTCTTCCACGATACATTCCCTCTATCTAGGTCATTCGTAGCGCAGCGCGTCTACCGGATCCAGTGACGCCGCACGACGAGCTGGCAAATACCCCGCCGAAAAACCGATCATCACGAGGATTGTTACGCACGCGATACTGATCGGCCAGGACAGTTTTGGATTGGCAATGTACTGCATCGCGGGATTTCCGACCGGTATCATATCAACAAGAAATACGATACTTGCGGCTAACAAGAGACCAGACAGTCCACCGATCAGTGATATGGCCAACGACTCGAAAATAAACTGTCGACGGATGTGCTTCTTTCTCGCGCCGACTGCCAGCTTAACGCCAATTTCTTTTGTCCGTTCCCGGACCACGACATACATGATGTTGGCGACGCCGACTCCGGCGACAAGTAGCGTAAATAGACCGACCATTCCAAGAAAAATCTGGATTCCAAAGCCGATCATGTTGGTTTCCTTTTCGCCTTCAAAGAAATCCCACATCGGAAGCGCACTCTCGTCGGTCGGATCGAACTTAAACCGTGCGCCCAGTACTTCGTAGATTTGCTGTTTGGTCTGTGCTGCCCGCTCGATCGATCTTGGTTGCACTAGAAGGTGATTAACAAATCGATCACCATATATGGACGAAAACGTTGAGGCCGGAATGATCGCGCGTTCCTCGTCAGGACCGTTGTTGCTGCTATCTTGAAACTTCGGTTGCATCACTCCAATTACCGTGAATGGCATCCCATCGATATCCACTTGCTTGCCTACCGCATCCTCGGATCCGAATAGTCGGTATGCGATGGAATCACCCAGAAACACAACTCGACGGCGCTCGTCCAGATCTCGCTGATTGATGAATCGCCCACCAACCTGGGGGTACATTTTTCGCAGCTCGGTGAAGGCCGGATAGACGCCCTCCATATATGTTGTAGTCCTGACCTCTGCGTATCCGAGAGCTGTACCCCAGCGACCATACGAGGGGCTCACGAGGCTTACGTCTTCAATCGATTTCTGAAGCAGACGGAGCTCCTCTTCACCAAGTCGGATTCGCCTGCCTCGAGGCAATCCCTGCCACGGTTTCGTCGTGGAGCCACCATAGACCATGAAGATTTTCTCGCCCGCATTCAGCAGGCCAGACGAGATTGATCTGCGCAAACCCTCACCGAAAGCCAGAAGAAGAACGACCGCAATCGTTCCCCACATCGTCGCGAACATGGTTAGCAGCGACCGGGTTCGCTGGGCCTTCAAGTCGCCTATGAATTCGGCGAGCAAGATTTTCCACATAGTTCCCCTACCCCCCCAGTCCAGTCATTGCCGCAAACACTCAACGGGATCGAGTGACGCTGCCCGTTTTGCCGGAAAAAAGCCGGCCAGAACCGCGACAAACATCAGCAACACCATAGTGATCATCGCCACTTTGCCGGAGATGATTGGCACGCCGACGAATTCGCGAATCGGGATGTAAGCCATGAGCTTCACGATGCCGAGCGACACGAGGAATCCTGATGCCGCACCGATCGCCACAATTACACTGCTTTCCAGGAAAAATTGCCTGAGAATGTCTGTACTCGTGGCGCCTACGGAACGCTTGATGCCAATCTCCTTCGTCCGCTCCTTCACTACGATGTACATGATGTTGGCCACGCCAATGCCACCAACCGTTAGCGTAAAACTCCCAACGATCAGGAAGAACATGTTGAAGCCGAGGAACAGGTACGAGAACATCTTCTCAAACTCAGCCGTATTCCAGACTCCCACCGCATCGCTATCCGTCGGGTCGAACCGGTACTTTCGACCCAGTACCTCGTAGACCTGGCTCTCTATTGCCTCGGGCGCAGAAGCGGCCGTCGTTCGAAAAATGATGTTGCTGACGAACCGTTGTCCGAATAGAGCCTTGTGAGTGCTCGCGGGAATAAACACTCGATCACGGTCCCGCGAGTTATACGACGAATTCTGTTGTTTCGGGCGCATAACCCCAACCACCGTAAACGGTGTCCCCCCGACCATCACCTGTCGTCCAACCACATCATCTTCCACATCTTCAAACAGCAACTCACGGATTCGGTCACCCAGTACGATGACTCGACGCCTCTGGTCCAGATCGTCCTGATTAATGAAACGCCCTCCCACGTCGGGGATCACATTTCGCAGGTACGTATACGATGGCCACACGCCTGTAATGTTGGGATTCGTGATGGATCGTCCGTTACGTACAGGTGCGCCACGCGAATTGTATTCCGGGCTGACCAGTACGATGTCGGGAATCTGTTCCGCCAGTAGCATCGCGTCATCTTCATGGAGGCGGATCTCGCGGCCGTCGCCAAACCCGGCGAACGGCTTCGTCGTTTCACCACCAAACAAAATGACGACTCGGTCACCCAGTCCGTGGAAACGCTTCAAGGTCTGGCGCTCGAGGCCTGTGCCGAACGCGAGCAACACGATTACGGCTACGGTGCCCCAGGTGACACCGAGAAGCGTAAGCGCAGTGCGCAATTTTTGAGCACGCACATCAGCCCACAATTCTACCAATGCCCGGCCAATTCGCCACATGTCAGCTGATCTCGCGTGGCGGTGGCTCGACGAGTTTTTCACCCTCTACGAGCCCGTCTAACACCTCGATGCTGATGGCGTCACTTAGACCCGTCTCAATGACTCGTTGCTCCGTCACTCCACCCTCACCGAGCACCGTCACCCGTGTCGTGTCTCCAACGACGTCGGTGAGGCGTTCCGGAATGACAATGACGCTGTCACGGCGCTCAATGATTACGTCCGCATTGGCCGAATACCCTGCCCTTAGTGAGACGCCGTGCACGTCGGTTAGGAGAATCTCTATCGGAAACACTGTGGCATTGTTTTCGGTGCGAGCCTTAAGGGATATCGAGTAGACCTCTCCCTCGATCCGAGCCTCAGGAAGTGCCCCGATCTTGATCGTCGCTGGTAAACCCTCGCTCAAACGGCCGACGTCGATCTCATCAACAGTCCCGCGGAAAATGAGGTTGCCCATTTCCGCCATCGTGGCGAGTACGGTTCCCTCCTGGAAGTTGCTGAGTGGCACGACAGGGTCGCCCTGTTCGACACGAAGCTCTAAGACGAATCCGCTGATTGGCGACCGAATCACACCCTCGATATTGCGGTTGTCAATCCGAACTCGACCCGTTTCAAGCAGTGCTACACGTTCACGGGCCATCTGCACCTGAACACGTGCGTGCTCGTAGTCCCGGTCCGCGTCTTCAAGTTCTTGCTGCGTGATGAAGTCGCGCTCGCGAAGTTCCTTCTTGCGCTCCAACCCGCGGAGTCGATTCTCGAAATCGATCTCCCGCAACTCAACTTGGCGTTTTGCATCGGCAAGCTCGATCGGTGTCGGGTTCGGCTTCACTTCCAGAATCGGTTCACCGATCTCCAGATAATCGCCCTCCTCGACCATCAGCTTTCCGACTACGCCAGTCACCTGCGACTTCACTTCAATTTCGATATCCGGCACGATGTTCCCAACCGCCAGCGCCTTCTTAACGATTGAATCACGCACGACGTCCACGGTTCGAACATCAGAACTGCCGTCGCTGCCGAGAACGCGTGCCACCACTACGCCCCCACCAACTGTCAGGACGCCGACAACAGACAGCACGATTTTGGTTCCGCGTTTCATTATTGAGACTCCCTCTGCTTCCACCAGACAAATAACGGACGACGACCTGTGCTACTTGGGGTCGAAGATCCTTACGACTGCTGTGTGGGGAAGTTTCAGAGGCGCCGGCTGGGCCAGTCGACCTTCAGCGAGCGGACAGAACTCGGCGTAACACGGCCGATGTAGCATACACGAAGGCCGCGAGAAGAATGATCGCGGGTCCGGTGGGCACGTCGAGGGAGAAGACAGAGGACAACATCCATGAGAAAAACAGACCTACCGTGATACAGACCGCGCCGACTATGGTAGCCAGGACCATCATCGGGGCAAGAGAATCCGTCCAGTGACGTGCAATTGCCGCCGGCATCGTCAGCAAAGCCAGGACCAGGATCACACCCACCACACGAATGAGAATCACAACCGTGGTGGCTACAAGGGCAAGAAGCAGAAGTGAAAGCGCCTCGACCGGCATACCAATTACCCACGCGAATTCTTCGTCGAATGAAACAGCTTCGAGTCGTCGGAACAGGAGAATGACTACGCCGACAATTACAAGGTCAAGTCCTGCAATGAAGAAAAGGAATCGGGCCGGCACGAACAGGATATTTCCGAACAGGTAGCCCATGAGGTCGGGCTCGGATCCAGGAGCCAACGCAATGAACACGATGCCCATGGCCATTCCAATCGCCCATACCATAGCGATCAGCGTATCGATTCCCTGTTTGAGTCGCCGTTCCGCGACTTCGACACCAAACGCTGAAGCAAGACCGAATCCCAAAGCACCGAGAATCGGGTCAAAGCCCATCAGGTAACCCAGGCCTACGCAGCCGAACGCCGCATGAGCCAGCCCGCCCGAGATCGATGCGATACCGCGCACGACAACAAATGTCCCCACAATGCCACAGGCAACGGCGGCGAGAAGACCCGCTATCAGTGCTCGCTGAAAGAACGGATACGACAGTGCTTCAGCGATCAACTATCTGCCCACTGGTGCTGCTCAAGCACACGATGGGGGTGCCCGTGTGCCACGAGATCAACGGGGCAACCATATGCCGCTTCAATCATCTCCGGTGTCAGATTTTTCGATTGGTGGTAGTGCATCTCAACATTCAGACAGGCGATGGTGCGAACGTGGCGGGAGATAACTCCAATGTCGTGTGAGACGAGCACCACCGTGATTTTCTCGGCCAGTTCCTCAAGCAATTCATAAACGGAGCGACCGATCTTGGTATCCAGGCTGGCCGTGGGCTCATCCAGTAAAAGAAGTTTCGGCTCGGTAACGAGTGCGCGAGCGATCAGCGCGCGTTGCAACTGACCCCCACTCAGCGATCCCATCTGCCGGTCGGCCACACCGTGAAGCTCCACCTGCTCGAGCGCACGGGCTACCGCATCGTCAACCTCAGCATCCCTTGTTCGCCCTCGTCCCAGGGTTCCCATCTTGACGGCAGTCCGCACCCGAATTGGAAACGACCGATCGAAATGAGCGTACTGCGGAACATAGCCGACCGATCCACGCGCCTCATCTGGCGATACGCCGAGAATGCGTATCGAACCTGAATCTGGCCGAAGCAACCCGAGCATCAGTTTGAGCAACGTCGTCTTACCGCCGGCATTAGGTCCAATAATCCCGACGAAGTCGCCCTCGTAGAACTCGAAACTAATGTCGCGCAGGACATCCACTCCCGCATACGTGAAGTTCACACGATCCATGGATACAACGACAGGGCCACTCATCGCAGGGAGCTCCGTTCGAACTCGCCTACAAGGGCCGTCGTCGTACTCTCGATGATATACAGAGGGTTACGGGCCAACGGATCCAGCGTCACTACGCTTGCTCCCAATTCTTCAGCGATCAGGTTCGCCGATACAGGGTTGAATTGCGGCTGTACGAAAATGGTGTGAACACCTTCGGTGATGCCCAGGCGAATCAGGTCAGCGATCCTCGATGCGCCCGGGTCTCCCGTGCCGTGTGACTGAATCGCTATCTGCTCAAGCCCACTGTCGTGTGCAAGGTATCCCCACGCTGAATGCAAAACGAAAAACACTCTACCCTGGTACGGCGCCAATCGACGAGCAGTCGAGTCTGCCGTTTCTTGAAGACGGCCCAGGAAACTCTCAAGATTTGCCGCAATTTCCTCATCGTGTGTCGGGAACACTTCTGCCA
>JBDHMQ010000069.1:0-7708 GCA_039656095.1 Gemmatimonadota bacterium
GTGGATTGCACATCTTCGCTCGTGTCGCGTCTGACTCTCACCTGATAGCAATCGAGACATGGAAGATTATTACAAGCTGCTCGACGTCCCACGTGACGCCGACAAGGAAGACATAAAGAAGGCCTATCGGAAACTGGCCATGAAGTACCACCCGGATCGCAACAGCGAGGCGAATGCCGAGGATAAGTTTAAGGAAGTAACCGAAGCTTACGAAGTCTTGCGTGATTCGGAGAAGCGTTCGCTGTACGACAGATTTGGCGAAGCCGGCGTGAAGCGTGGTGCGGCATCTGGGCCGGGCTTCGGTGGTTTTGATTTCAGCGATGCCTTTGAAGTATTCATGCGTGAGTTTGGTGGCATTGGGGACTTGTTCGGCAGTGGGCGTGGTGGTGGCGGAAGATCTCGACGTGGTAGCGATCTGAAAATTCGCATCGCGGTAAGTCTGGAGGAGGCGGCGCGCGGAGTAGAGCGCACAGCCCGAATCAAAGTTCTCGATCCCTGCGACAGGTGCTCAGGTTCCGGGGCGGAACCGGGCGCTCGTATCGAACGATGTGGAACGTGTGCTGGGGCTGGCGAGGTAAGGCAGGTCCAACGTTCCATGCTGGGACAGTTCGTCAGCGTGCGCCCATGTCCGGCATGTGGCGGCGCCGGCGAAACCGTTTCCGAGCGGTGCGCCGAATGCCGGGGTGATGGTCGCATCCGCACTGATCGCACGGTGAATCTTGAGGTGCCGGCAGGCGTCTCAACGGATGACTATCTGAAGCTTTCCGGGCGTGGTAATGCGGGCACCGCGGGCGGCATGCGCGGCGATGTCCTTGTTCTCGTAGAGGTTACCGAGGATCCGCGGTTCCAGCGGGCAGGTGACGACCTTGTATATACGCTCGCTGTGACTATGAGTCAGGCGGCCCTCGGTACCCGACTTGAAATTCCGACGGTGATAGACGGACAGGCGATGCTTGAGATTCCTGCTGGAATCCAGAGCGGTCAGGCATTGCGTTTGAGGGAGCGCGGCATGCCTCGACTGCGCGGCTCGGGCCGCGGTGATCAGATCGTCAGGGTGCTTGTCTGGACTCCGACAAATCTGTCACGGGAGGAGAGAGATGCTCTGGAACGGTTAGCTGAGGTCGAGAGTGATCCGCCTGTACCGGACTTGAAGGAGCCTGGATTCTGGGAGCGTGTGAAGCGGGCGTTTATCGCATGAGTGAAGGCGCAGGTAACCGCCCGAACCCGGACGAGTATGACCCGTTCTATGAGACCTACGTTGGGAGAATCGGCACCGGGCCGATCATCCCGATCCTGACGAACCAGGGCCCGAGGGTTAGCAGATTCATGTCCTCGCTCTCACCTGGTAGCGGTGATTTCCGCTATGCGGTCGACAAATGGAGTGTCAAGGAGGTCCTGGGGCATCTCAGTGACACCGAGCGAATCCTCGGTATGCGCGCGATGTGCATATCCAGGGGCGAAGCGGGAGACCTTCCCGGTTTCGACGAGAACGACTATGTGGCGGCCGCCAGTTTTTCTGCTCGGAGTATCGACAGCCTGATTTGCGAATTTGAGTCGCTGCGCGCGGCTAACATAGAGATGTTGAACGGTCTAAACCTGGAAGACTGGCAGAGGTCGGGACGAGCCAACGGAACACCGGTATCGGTGCGGGCTCTCGCGTGGATTCTGGCGGGGCATGTCGATCATCATCTGGCCGTTCTGGACGATCGCTACGGTCAGGTATTCAGCTCCCGGTGATCTCGCGCACTCCGTTGAGGAGTCTATCTATCTCGTCTTCGGTCGTGTAGCAGGCACAGCCGGCACGAACAAGGCCGGATGTGTCCGGAACGGAAAGGTCAGTCAACGTGTCCGGAGCATAGAAGTGCCCGTGCGATACGAAGACTCCATGTTCGGCGGACAGCCGTCCAGCCACCTTAGCCGATGGCATCGACCTGGCAATGAAGGAAACGGTAGGGGTCCGCGGGTTACCCGGGGGCGGGCCGTATACCTGTATTGCGGGCAGTCGCGTAAGGCCCTCCCATAACCTGGCGACCAGCCGTTCGCCACGCTCATGCAAATCCCTGAATGTGACGTCCAGCCTCTCCGAACGGGATCCGGCATTTTCCGGTGCCAGACAGGCCAACCAGTTGATCGCAGCAGTCGTGCCCGCCAGCGCTTCGTAGGCGGGCGTGCCACTTTCCCAACGAGCTGGATCGCTGTCCGGTGCGGGATCAATTCTTCGGGCCTCGAGAGAAGCCAGTACTTCCGGCCTCGCGCAAAGAATGCCCGCATGCGGCCCGTAGAATTTGTAGGGAGAGCAGACGACTACGTCACAGTCCCAGGCGGCCATGTCGGTCCGGATATGGGCCGCGGAATGCACGGCATCAACAAAAAGAAGCGCGTCGTGTGCGTGGGCCAGATCAGCCGCGCGGTGTATGTCATTTATCGTGCCCAGAGCATTCGCCGCTGCAGGCAGCGCTACCAGTCGCGTTCTCGGTCCGATAGCCTCCTCGAGCGCAGGCCAATCGAGCGAACCGTCACGGAGTTGGAAAGGTACGACACGGATCGCCGCGCCCTGTTCTGCCGCAATGGATGTCCACGGATCGATGTTCGCGCGGTGATCCAGGCGCGTGACCACGACTTCGTCACCTTCGCCCAGGGTCCGGCCGAATGCAGCCGCAAACTGGAAGGTGAGAGAGGTCATATTCGGACCGAATACTACCCCGCCACGATCGCCCCGGACGAACTCAGCCGCCGCACTCCTGGCAGCAGCCATGACTCGTGCCGTCTCGACGCTGGACGGGAAGGCCCAGCCTGCGTTCGCGTTGTGCGCAAGCAGGTGGTCGGAAATCGCGTCGGCTACGACGCGCGGGACCTGGGTGCCCCCAGGAGCGTCGAAGTAGGCAACGGGCACACCCGCCTCTTGCCGTTCGAGGGCGGGGAAAGCGCTGCGGATTTCGGAAGTGTCCGGTATCACGGCCGCGGCGAACCGAGCATATCCACCAGAGTCTGAAGCCCACGCTCTACGTACCAACCCAGATTCACCCGCAAGACACGTCGTTCGCTGGCGTGGAGCGCCTCGGCGTCACCCACAGCCTGCGCGAGTCTCAGCTGTGCGAGCCCATACGGCTCGCCCGGCACCTTGATGTCTTCAGTTTCGTCGGAGGTTAACACGAGAAATGCTCCGCCCGCGGGTCCCCCCTTGTGTAGCTGGCCGGTGGAATGAAGATATCTCGGACCGTAGCCTATGGTGGTCGCCGCGCCGGATCGCTCGCCGAGGATGTCTCGCAACCTGTACGCCAGGCCATCCCGCTCCTCCGAGGACCCGAAGTACGCGAGTACTGCCACATAGTCCTCGGGCGCTGTGGCGTCGACCCAGTTCCTGAACTGGTCGCCAAGTCCACTGGAGTCGCCACTTGCGGAGCCGTACGTGTACAGTTCCAGGCCATCCTCGGCAGCGGCGGGATCGGCAGGCGCGGGCTGTCCGCCGCTACTGAACTCTGCGAGGTGCTGGTGTGCCTTCTGCTTGGCTACGGCGACATCCGGTTCGTCGAATGGATTCACGCCCATTACGGCTGCCGCTGATGCGACGGCTATTTGCCAACGCATGAACTCTGCGCCGATTGCCGCGAGATCTGGAAGCAGAATCCGGATCACGGGATGGCCAGTGTTCTCGATCGCTGTCAGATGAGCGTCGTCTCCCGAATCAGACTCACCCGCAAGCGTGATCTGAACGAAAATCCGATCGGAGGCATAGGCGTCAATCCTCTTCAACGGCTCATCGACGATCGGGAGAATTCCGAGACCGCCCTTACCCGTCGATTCTGCGACCAGTTGCTCCAGCCAGGGTCCCATCCGCTTGATTGATGGACTCATTACAAACGTCAGTCTTGTCCGCCCCGCACGGGCCAGGGAACCCAGTGCGACCCCCAGGCCAATCGACGGGTTACCAGCGATTGGTACTTCGGAACCGCTTGCCGCCCGATGCTGTCGGGCAGCCATAAGAACTCCAGCGGCGTCGAGACCGGCCAATGTCATCGGGAGGATTCCGAATGCCGTGAGGACGGAGAAACGCCCCCCAACATTTTCAGGGGTCTCGATAGTCTGGCGGAATTGCTTGTCACTGGCCTCACGCGCCAACGCAGTGCCCGGATCCGTGAGCGCCAGGAATCGGGAGCCGGGATTCTGAACACCGGCCTGCTCAACCAGCGCATAGAAGTATCGGTAGAGAGCCAGCGTTTCGACCGTCGTCCCTGACTTGCTCGCGACCACGAACAGAGATCGAGTGATGTCGATCGCTCCCTCTAACTTTCGTACGACCCCGGGGTCGATATCGTCCAATACCATCAGGCGGGGGTGGTCACCAATTGCAGGAAATGATCCGGCTGCTACGGCTGCTCCCAGGCTGCTTCCACCCATGCCGAGTACCACGACATGAGTCACCCCCTCAGCCGTCAGATCCGCTGCCAGACGTCCGAACTCCGTCAGCTGTCCGCTCGAAACTTCTGGTGCCGCCAGCCAGCCAAGGCGTGCCTCAATTTCCTGCTGCTCTGCTGGATCACGAGACCACAGAGATGTGTCAGCAGCGTACAGGCGTTGCACGAACCTTGATTCATCGAGTGCAGCTATCAGGGGTCCAGACATGGCCTGCTGGACGGCATCCGAAAGAAGCAGCCGATCAGTCTCCCCGGAGATCTCGCTCCGTCGTGTAGCGAGCCCAGCGAGAAGAGCATCGAACGGCGCAATGAATTTCTCTGCGCCCTCGTCAACCAGTTGGCTTGTCACTGCCGCCATGTCGATCCCGAAACCCGCTAACTGCTCAAACACGGCGACAGCGTGGTCCACGCCGGACTCGATGCTGTCAGGAACCACCCGACCCGATGCCCCGAACGCAGCGATCGTAGGCTCAGGCATCGTGTTGACGGTATCCTGGCCAACCAACGGCTCGACATAGAACACCGCATCGTACAGGGGATTCTTTGAGCTCGTACTGGCCCATAGGAGGCGCTGCACGCGGGCCCCGGAATCGGACAGTTCGGCCCAGGCATCTCCGGAGAAGTGCTGTTGGAATGACTGATAGGCGAGCTTTGCGCTTGCGATTGCCGTCTCACCCAGCAGGCTGGCCGGTCCACTAGGGGTGAAATCTGCATCTATCCGGTGACCGAGGAGTCGATCGACCAGCACGTCTATCCGGCTGAGGAAGAAACTGGCGACGCTGGCGACTGCCAGGGAGCGTCCGGCTGCGTGCCGACGTGCTAAAGCCCTGAGAAATGCCTGAGCCACCTCATCGTACGCCGGGATGTCGAACAGCAACGTGACGTTGACGTTGATGCCTTCGAACAGGAGCTCTTCGATTGCTGGAATTCCTGCCGGTGTGCCTGGAATCTTGATCATGAGATTGGGACGATTCACAGACTCCCACAGTCGGCGCCCCTCCTCGATAGACCCCTGCGTGTCGTGTATGAGGCGGGGTGAGACTTCCAGGCTGACATATCCGTCGAGACCATCTGTCTCTTCGAACACGGGTCGAAGTACGTCACAAGCAGCGCTGATGTCTGTTACGACTAGCTGCTCGTAAATCTCGACTGTCGATGCCCCGGTTGCTACGAGACTGGCGATTTCTTCATCATACGCATCGCCGGAAGAGATTGCCTTGTGGAAAATTGCGGGATTTGATGTGACGCCGCGAAGGCCCTCTTGCTCGACCCGGCGCTGAAGCGCGCCGTTGCGAATTATCTCACGTGAGAGGTTGTCCAGCCAATAGCTCTGGCCGTGTTCAGACAGCTCATACAGCGGGTTCATCGGATTGCTTACTCGCTGGTTCGAAGGTGGCGCCGCTCTACGTCATTCAGTTTGTCCAACCTGCGTTGGTGACGGGCCTCGCCAGTGAATCGGGCGCCAAGAAAGCTCGCCACTATCTCACGAGCCAGCTCGATGCCAATCACGCGTTCACCGAGACAAAGCACATTCACGTCGTCATGCTCAACGCATTGGTGGGCCGAGTATGTATCGTGACACACGCCGGCTCGAACCCCTGGGATTTTATTGGCGACGATGCAGACTCCGACAGCACTGCCGCAGATGAGAATTCCGCGGTCCGCCTGGCCGGCAGCAACCAGCTCGGCAACTGCAGCTGCAAAGTCAGGATAATCCACAGACTCGGGACCGAATGTGCCTATGTCGTTGACCGCATGGCCCTCGGCAGCGAGGTCCGAAGCGAGAATTTCCTTGTATGTCACGCCTGCGTGATCCGAGCCTATGACAATGCGCATGAGCCTCTCAATCTGAAAGGAGCTGCTGGGCTTCGTGCACGATTGCCTCAGCCGTGATACCGAAGTGCTCGAATAGTTGTGGCGCTGGTGCACTGGCACCGAAACCCGTCATGCCGATGAAGACTCCCTCGTCGCCAATCCATTCATGCCAACCCATTTCTACACCGGCTTCAACAGCGATTCGTGCCGGAACCGACGGGGCCAGTACCGAATCCCGATACGCACGTTCTTGCGCGCGAAACAACTCCCAGCTCGGCATGCTGACGACGCGCGCCTTAATTCCGCCCTCCGCCAGTTGTGTCCGTGCTTCCAACGCGATGCTGACCTCAGATCCCGTCGCAAGCAAAATGATGTCGGGTTCGCAGTCTTCGGCATCGGCAACGATGTAGCCACCCCGGGCGACACCACCAGCATCGGGTGGCCGCACAAGAGTGGGAACCTTCTGTCGTGTAAGGGCGAGCAATGTCGGCCCATCCGTTCGCTCGATTGCAACGGCCCATGCCTCTGCGGTTTCATTCGCGTCGGCGGGACGGATCACGACGAGATCAGGTATGGATCGGAGCGAGGCAAGATGCTCAATGGGCTGATGCGTTGGGCCGTCTTCGCCCAGGCCAATCGAGTCGTGCGTCATGACGTAAATGACGGGCTGCGCCATCAGCGCGGCAAGCCGGATCGCCGGGCGGGCGTAGTCAGTGAAGATCAAGAACGTGGCTACGTACGGCCGGACACCCCCGTGCAGGGTCATGCCGTTCGCCGCAGAACACATCACGTGTTCGCGGATGCCCCAGTGCACATTCCGGTTCTCCCAGGCGTCACGAGCAAAGTCGCCTGAGAACGGAAGCTCCGTATTGTTGGACGGAGCAAGGTCCGCACTGCCGCCGAGCAGCCACGGGATCTGTTCCGCGGCCACTTGAAGGGCTTTGCCGGAAGCGGCACGCGTAGCCAATGGACCTGCAGACGGCTCGAAGGTCGGCAGTCTGGCGGCCCAGTCCGCCGGTGGCGTGCCGGTGATCGAAGCCTCCAGACGCTCGGCCAGTTCGGGGTGGGCTTCTCGGTACGCATCCATTCGATCGCGCCACTCGTGTTCCTGCTCTTTGCCTCGCACAATGGCTTCGTTCATATGCTCGCGAACGCTCTCGGGCACATAGAAAGTTCTGTCCTCCGGCCAGCCGTACGCTCTCTTCGTGAGAATTATCTCTTCAACTCCGAGCGGTGAACCGTGGGCCGATGCCGAATCCTGCTTGTTGGGCGAGCCAAATCCGATATGAGAGCGAATGACGATCAATGAAGGTCGGTCATCAGCCGCGCGCGCAGTTTCAAAAGATGAGGCAAGAGCAGGCAAGTCATTGGCTGCGTCGCCCAGATTCTGGCCATGCCACCCGGAGCTCTCGAACCGAGCCAGTATGTCGTCGGACCAGGCAAGGTCCGTCGACCCCTCGATGGTAATTCGATTGTCG
>JBDHMQ010000070.1:0-7650 GCA_039656095.1 Gemmatimonadota bacterium
CGGCACGAATTTGTCATGGGTATGCGCGTGGATTCCAACGAAGAAAAGGGATTTCCGGTCCACACACTGCTCCGGGTTCCGGCGGGAGTGTACGACTACCATATCAGGATTCAGGACAACAACTGGGAAGAGGACCGGTCCGTCAACCACAAACGTGGCCGACTCGTGGTTCCCGCGTCGATCACTTCGCAACCGTTCGTCAGTTCCGTTGCAATCGCTGCCGACTCTGCAGGCGCCTGGAATCCGGCGTCCGATGTCAAACTGAAATTGAACGCCGCGCGCATCGTACAGAAAGATGCACGCCCCTTCGTCTACTTCGAAGCATATGGACTAACGCCCGGGTCATCGTACAGGGGTGAGATTCGTCTTGTGTCACGCTGGGTAAGTCGTGGTCAGGGCGAGGAATTCAATGGCACCTACGAGCCGTTTCAGATGCAGTATCGTGGCAATGTTCCTGTCGATCCTTCGGTGCCGGTAAGGAAGTTGTTGCGGCTCGATCTGCAGGATACGGAGCCGGGACCGTACGAGGTGCAGATTCGGGTCAGGGACCTGGAAACGGGACTGGTAAGCGAAGTTCGTAGTGCGCGACTCAAGGTACAAGGAGCGGAGCGCTATCGGCGGTTGGTGCCTACGGGGATTGCACGCGAACAGGATCAGTGAGGGGAGGACGGGAATGGTAGGAAGTCTGGTTCGAGCAAATTTGCTTGAGGGTTTTTGGATTCTGTCTGTCGCTGTTTTGGCGCTCATCTCTTTTGCACCGGAAGCACCGGCCCAGACAATGCCCGGTGCAGCGTACTTCGGACTCTCGAATTCCGGCCACGAGAAGCTCGCCAGCCGGATTAGTAAAGAACTCGAGATGCGAGAGAGTCCAAATGTCGGAGACGTTTCCAACCTGCTGGAGCGTTGGGAGCGTGAGGCAGGCGGACCCGCTACGGGCGTCGAATGGTTGACTGTAGCTCGTCTGTGGACGAAGGCCGGCGAGTCGGCGCGTGCCGAAGCGGCCCTGGGTACGGCAGACGAAGCGGGCGGCGTTCCCGCTTCGACCCTGCTCCTGGACAGGGCCCGGATCGGATTCCTGGCGAACGATCTCGACGCTGCGGTGGGGGCCTACTGGGAGGGCTGCAAACTCGCTGACGACGAAACAGGCCTCCAGTACTGGCTGGACGTCGAGGTGCTGGCTACGCCGGACGAGCTCATGGAGTGGGACCGGTTTCGCCGGCTACCGGCGAGCCAGACCGACCTGTGTGCCTATCTGCGACGATACTGGGGGAAGCGGGCGCTCGCATCGGCCATGACAGTCGAGGCGCGAATTGACCAGCATTACCGCCGGGTCCGTTATGCGCAGATGAATTATCGTCGGCGCTCTGGCCGAAAGAGCATCACGTTTTCCAATGAGGTCGGTCGGCCTCAAGGCTCCGCGTACGACGACAGAGGGCTTCTCTATATCAGGATGGGTGAGCCCGACCGCACTACGCAGTTTGCCGGCAATCCGCAGGGAACGGACCGGTCCATCGTCAGCGCCGAGTGTTTCCAGCCGAACGAAAGCTGGGCGTACGACTATTCGGACGGCACCCGGATCTATCACCTCACAACGCTGGGTGGCACAGACGACTATTGGCTCGTTCGCAACCTGGGCCTGGTGTATCGATGCGGGGCGCCGGAGGCGTCGGCGGCGGGTTCAGGTGCCGCTGTCAATGTCCTGACGCCGATCAACGAGCACCGTTTCGTGGCGCTCGGACCCGCGGCCAACCTCGTTCTACAGGATCTGTACAGATCGCGGCAGGGCCTCGATCTGCGGTATGCGCAAGCGGCGCATCGCATGAACGATCCCAACATTGGTGGTGCGCTCAGCACTTCAGGAACGAAGGCACTCGAGTCCCAGCGGGTATTGCAGCTTGAGCGTGAATGGACGGAAGCGGACGCCGTATTTGCAATCCAGACAGTTCCCGAGAAGCCAGACGTTGCAGCAAACTCCAGATTACTTGTCGAAAATCTACAGTTCCGCGCTGCGAGTCGCGGGAGAACTCGGGTCTGGATCAATGCGGTAATCGAGGCGGACAGGTTGACGCCCAGCGTCGAGGGTCAGGCCTATACTTATCGCGTCGATGCGCAACTCGCGCTCGTTGATGAACGCGGCGAGTATTCGCGGTACGATCGGTCGTTTCAGGCGCGGGTTCCCCGCCGGCTCAAAGAGGACGAGAGTATTCCAGTCCGCATCGCGGTGGATGTGTCGCCCGGAGAATATGAGTACATGCTGGTCATTCGGGACGGGCTGTCGGAACCCGGTACAAGCAGTTCGGGAAACTACTTTCGCGGCGAGACGATCGTCCGCGATCTCGGCGGCAACTTGCCAGTGACGTCCGACATTGCCGTGGCAGCCGATTCAGGGGGATCGTGGGCGCCACTCAGCCCTGTCGGGCCGGGCATTGGCCTTCGTCCCGGCCCCGCCCATCGGACGGGAATTGACGGCGTCGCCTTTGTCTACTTCGAGGCCTACAATCTCACGCCTGGTGGCAGGTACGAGACGAGGGTCACGTTCTCTCCGGAAGATGACGACGACGATACGTTTGACCTGACGTTCGCTGGAGAAGTACCGTTTGAAGGTGCTCCCAGGACGCGGCGAATTCTGCGACTCGAACTGGGTGACACGGAGCCCGGTATCTACGAGATGTCGGTAACCGTAAAGGATACTGAGTCCGGGCGGGAAACGCTTCCGCTCAAGACGGCCATCGTCGTCTCGCAGGGTCAATAACGTGGCTTGGGGACGGACTGGCGGAGCTGTTCTGATCCGCAGGGTGGCACTGGTATGTGCCTGCGTTCTGGCCGGTATGCCAGCCAAGGTGTCGGCCCAGACGATGCCGAACCGCGTCTATCTCCAACTTACGGCAGACGGCAATGAGCGTCTGGCCGATCGGATCGCTGACAAACTCAAGCCGACGGCCAATCCGTCCAGGAAGAATGTTGAGGATCTCCTCCAGCGGTGGGACCGCGCGTCGAACGGACCTGCAAGCGGTCGAGACTGGCTGACAGTCGCTCGACTGTGGCTACGTGCAGACGAGGCCTCCCGGGCACAGGAAGCATTGGCCCGAGCCTCTTCGAACATCCCTGCCAGTCTGCTCCATCTTGAGGCGGCTCGCATCGGATTCCTGGCCGGAGACCCAGCCGCGGCAGACAGATATTGGGAGGCCTGCTCCCTGGCTGATGATGAAGCGGCATTGGAGGCCTGGCTCGACGTAGACGTTCTAGCGACTCCAGAAGAAGTGGCCGCCTGGGATGCTTTTCGACGTCTGCCGGCCGGACAGCGGGATGATTGTGCTTTCTTGTCTCGATTCTGGGCCAGGCGGGCAGCGGCTTCTGGCATGGACAGAGATGAGCGGATCCAGGTCCATTATGAACGCCTCCGGTATGCCCTCGACCATTTCAGACGTCGGGGCCGGGCCCAGGAAGCCAGCTCAGCCGGGTTGCTCAACGGCAAACTTGGCCGGGAGTCCAAGCCCGTATTCGATGATCGCGGATTGTTATTCCTGCGACTTGGAGCACCTGACGAGACAGCCAGCTTCCTCGGTGGGGAGTGCTACGAACCAAATGTTTCATGGAATTACCGGTTTCCCGACGGCGACCGGATGTACCACTTGTCGCCAATTTCGGGAGCAGACAACTGGTGGCTGATTTCAAACCTGGCGGAGGTATTTCGCTGTCCGGTCGGGCCCAACGGGATTGTAGCCCAGGACCGGAGTCCCATGGTCGGACTTCCGCCTATTCTGTCGCAGATTCCTCCCGGTTTCCTGAGGGAAATTTATGTGTCGCGGGCAGGGATTGACCCCGCGTACGCAAGAATGGCATTCCGATTCAACGAGCTCCGGGTAGCTGAAGAGCTTCAGAACGAGCGAGATCTTACATGGTCAGCCGGGCTGTACGCGGTGACGGAGGTGCCCGAGCGACCCGACGTGGCTCAGGATGTCTCATTCTCCATCGAATGGTTGCAGTTCCGTTTGCCCCGTGCTGAGAAGACGCGAACGTGGCTTCTGGTGGCTATATCGGGCGAGGACCTCAGTCGAATTCATAAGGCCGGCTACGGAGGGGAGTTTGAGCTGATCGTCAGTACGCTCAACAGTTCAACTGGTGCTCACGAACGAGTTTCCGGGCTTTTTTCGGTACCCGCACAGGGTTCTGATCTCGTGACTCGCTTGCCGTTTTCACTTCCACCCGGAGAGTACACCACTCGTGTAATCGTCCGAGCTGGCGTGGCCCGCAGTGTTACGGATCTGGATGCTGAACCACCGTCCGGCGGGTATCTGCAGACGGAGTTGGCAGTGCGGGATTTTAGTGGAGTTCTCCCTCGTCTGTCGGACATCGCGGTGTCACCAGATTCGGGTGGAAACTGGGCGCAGACCGCGGATCTGTCGTTGTCGCCTTCCCCTGCGCATTTCACCAACGATGTCGGAGGGATGTGGGTCTACTTCGAGGCCTATAATCTCACACCGGGCGGGGCCTATTCCGCTGTGTTTCACCTGGAACCAGATGACGATGGAACTCCGTTTGACCTCAGGTTCTCCGGCGTGGCTCGATCAGGAGGGCGTATCGTTACGCCATCCGGGCTACGACTGGACCTGGCCAATTCCCTTCCCGGTTGGTACGTCCTGACGCTCACGATTCGCGACGTGGCCACCGGCCGCATCACTCTACCTGCCCGCACCCGGATCGAAATCCGTCCCGCCAGGGACTCGTTAGCCTCCGTCGGCGTCGAGCCCTAACTCCTGCTGGGCCAGGCCCGGTGGGGGCGCGGCCTCGGCGGGGTCGACATCTTCGTCGGGGGTGACATCTTCGTCGGGGGCCACTTCTTCGGTCAATCGAGAGGTCGGTTCATCCTCGATCGGATCCGGTCCGGCTCCGCCCACCCGCAGATGCACGGCAGCAACCGTTCCGATGCGCGCAATGTCACGCAGAGGCACAGCCGCATCCCGCCGACCGCCGGTGGGCGTGGCGCCGGTGTTGCCATCGATCGTCTCACCGGTGGCGGTTTCAAACACGACCGGCCGATCGCCACCGACGCTCAGCGCACCGACCAGGTCTCCAGCTCGATCGTGATCAGGCAGTACGGAGAGTCCTTTTCCGGCCCGGCCCTGTCGGCGCACTTCGGTCATCGGCAGACGTTTCGCACGTCCGGTTGCAGTCACGAGAAACAGGTCGTCGTCCCGGTGCGGGCAAATCGAACTGACGAGAAAGTCGCCCGCCTCGAGTTCGATCCCTTTCACACCACGTGCAGACCGACCCATGGCGCGAATCTCCGACTCATCGAATCGGATCATCTGACCCTGGCGTGTTACGAGAACCAGGTCCGCCGTTCCGTCGGTCAGCCAGACATTCAGCAGGCGATCGTCATCTGAGAGGCCAGCCGCCTTGATTCCGGCTCCACGAACGTTTCCATACTCGGTCAACGCGGTGCGCTTTACCTGTCCTTGCTGACTGATCGTCAGAACGAACCGTTCATCCATCGTGTCGGGAACCGGATGAACAGCGATGATTTCGTCATCGGGTGCCAGGCTGACCAGGTCTGCGAGCGCCTTGCCGCGTGAGGACCGGGTTCCGACCGGGAGGTCCGCGACGCTGAGGCTTTTCACGAGCCCCGCCGCCGTAAACACCAGCAACTCGGTCTCGGAGCGGGCCAATAGCGCACGCGTAACGAAATCACCCGTTCGCTCAGCCATCGCTGCCGCGCCTGCCATACCGTCGCCGGCTCCCCCGCGGACAGGCTGTGCCTTCACGTAGCCCAGGCGCGACATCAGGATCAGCGATGACCCGGAATCTCCCCCGGACGGCAGCGGGTACGGCTGGCTTTCATCAAGAATGACGGTCCGCCTGTCGTCTCCATACTTCGCCACGAGATCCGCCAGTTCTGAGACCAGCAGGTGCCGCCGGGCTTCGTCTTTGTCAACGAGTACGCGGAGCTCTTCGATCCGTTCGGTAAGAGTCTCACACTCCGTGACCAGCTTGCGACTCTCCAATTGTGTCAGGCGCGCCAGGCGCATTGCCAGAATGGCGTCGGCCTGTCGTTGCGTGAGGTTGAGTTCCAGACACAACCGGTCAGCCGCGACGGCCGGTGACGTCGAATTGCGGATGAGTTCGATCACCAGGTCGAGGTTCTCCAACGCAGTCAGCAGCCCCTCAAGCACATGGACCCGGTCTTCAGATCGCTCCATTTCAAATGTCGCACGCCGTCGAATCACGCCAAGCCGGTGATCAACAAACGATGTAAGCGCTTGTTTGAGATCGAGTTGAACGGGACGACCGTCTACAAGCGCCAGCATGATCACGCCATAGGTGGTCTTGAGCTGGGTCTTGAGAAACAGTGCCTTGAGCAGCTTCTGGAGATCAGCGTCTCGCTTCAGCTCAATAACGAGCCGACAGCCGTCGCGGTCAGACTCGTCACGGAGGTCGGTAATCGCAGAGATCCGGCCGCTGCGCACTGCCTTCGTGATCTGCTCAATGATCCGCGACTTGTTTACCTGGTAGGGAAGTTCGGTTACTACGAGCGACCGCTTTCCGTAGCTGCCTTCTTCAAGGTGCATGCGGGCACGCACCTCAATCAGTCCGCGTCCGGTTCGGTAGGCATCGCCGATTCCCTCGTATCCGAAGATGTAGCCTCCGGTAGGGAAGTCGGGTCCCTCGACGAACTCAATCAGATCCTCAACCTTGCAGTCCGGATGCTCGACAAGGTGCCGGGTCGCCGCAACCAGTTCGTTCATATTGTGCGGCGGGATTTTCGTCGCCATGCCAACGGCGATCCCGTCTGATCCGTTCAGCAGCAGATGCGGAAGTCGTGCCGGCAGCGACCTGGGCTCCTCGTTGCGGCCATCAAAGTTAGGCGCGAAGTCGACTGTGTCCTGGCCGAGGTCGGCCAGCAATTCGATCGCAATCGGAGCAAGCCGGGCCTCCGTGTACCGATAGGCTGCCGCACTGTCTCCATCGATCGATCCAAAATTTCCCTGGCCGTCGATCAACGGGTAGCGCAACGAAAAAGTCTGGACCATCCGAACGAGCGTGTCGTACACGGCGCTGTCACCGTGCGGATGGTACTTGCCGAGCACATCACCCACGACCGTGGCGCTCTTCCTATGGTCGCGCTCGGGCAACAGGCCCTGCTCGTACATGGCATAGAGGATTCGGCGGTGGACGGGCTTGAGGCCGTCCCGAGCATCCGGAAGCGCCCGTTGAACGATGACGCTCATCGAGTAATCAATGAACGAGTCGCGTAGTTCCTCTTCGATCAGCCGGGGAACGATTCGCTCGTTCCTGGGGCCGGGGTCGGTCACGGTGCACTGCTCCTGTGTGGATTCGCGCTGGTTCGAGACTGCATATTCGCGGTATCCACGCGGCAGGAGCAAGACCGGATATCAGCGAACGAGCAGTTGCAAGGCACTCCGTTGGGCGGGAGAGGGCTCAAGAGGACAGGAAATAGGAATGGCCGGTTCCTTCTCGAGGTCAGGCAGGTATAGCAAGACCTGATTGGAGCTTACCTCAGGATCGCCGGTCACATCGGTGGCCAGACCCGTCGAATCGAGCTGAACCAGGCGGCCTGCCATCAACCGCCGTGCGATCCACGCACCGTATGCGGTCCAGATGGTCGCGGGGTCGTCTCCACCGGCAATC
>JBDHMQ010000071.1:0-7647 GCA_039656095.1 Gemmatimonadota bacterium
TGCAAAGGATCCGGTCGACGCTCTCAGATACGAGTAATCCCCAATCTCGGAGGGCTTGACCATGGCTGGTGACGGCCTCGACATTCTTGCGATCGGCAGCCACCCGGATGATGTAGAACTCACCTGCGGTGGTACGCTCCTGAAGTGCGCTGACCAGGGACACCGCACGGGAATTCTGGACCTTACTCGCGGTGAAATGGGCACGAAGGGCTCAGCGGAGTTACGCGCAACTGAGGCAGCCAGGGCAGCAGAAATCCTGGGTGTCACGGAGCGCCGCAACGCGGGCCTCCCGGATGCCGGCGTATTCAATTCGCAAACCAACCGGGAAACTCTGGTCACAATCTTGAGGGAGATGAGACCCCGAGTCGTGATCCTTCCGTTTCCGCGTGGCCGTCATCCTGACCATCGCGTGGGCTCAGAACTCGCCCGGGATGCGTGCTTTCTGGCTGGCCTTAAGCGCTTTGGATCCGGCGAGCCATACAGACCAGGCAAGCTGGTTTATGCGGCAAGCTTTCGGGAAGATGCCGGCAAGCCCACGTTCGTGGTCGACATCAGCGCACAATTTGAGCGCAAAATGGAAGCGATTCGCTGTTTCGCATCACAGTTTGACGATGCGATCAAGGCTGGTGAGGCATTTCCGACCGGGCAACCGCTGTACGAACTGATCGAGACTCAGAACCGTCATTACGGTTCGCTGATCCGCCGGCCGTTTGGCGAGCCGTTTGTTACGGAAGAGACGATCGAAGTAGACGATCTTGCTTCGCTCGGGGTCTCGACTTTTTGATTATTGATCGATTTCCCACAGATTAGAGCATATGGAAAACGTGATCTATCTCGATCATGCGGCGTCGTCACCTCTCAGGCCTGAAGTGTGGGAGGCGATGGCCGCAGTCATCGGCACGGCTGATTTCAATGCCGCGTCCATGCACGCGTGCGGCAGGCAGGCGCAGGCAACTCTGGAGCAAGCACGAGCTGAAATAGCGAATATCGTCGGAGCGTCCCGGGGCGAGGTGTTTTTCACGTCAGGCGGTACGGCATCCGACAACGTGGCGGTGCTTGGCTTCGTGCGGCGATGCAGGTCTGACAACCCCCGTATCGTCACGTCGGCGATTGAGCATAAGGCCGTCTTGTATGCGGCTAAGCAGGCAGCTAGCGAGGGCGCCGGACTGGATATTCTCCCCGTTGATGAACATGGCCAGGTAGATCCGGCTGTGCTCGACCAGACACTCGCAGCGGATTCCAGTCGGCCGACGCTCGTGTCTATTGTGTGGGCAAACAATGAGGTTGGAACAATTCAGCGGATCCCTGAACTGGTCGAGATCGCTCACCGTCACGGAGCCTTGTTTCATTCCGACGCCGTTCAGGGATTTGGCAAGCTGGACATGCGACAGGAAACCGCACCGGTCGACTTGCTGACAGCCACTGCCCATAAGCTGGGCGGTCCGGTGGGAATCGGAATTCTCGTATGCCGTCGGGGAACGTGTCTGGAACCACTTCTGTACGGCGGCACCCAGGAACGAGGCGTATGGCCAGGAACGCAGAATCCCATTGCAGCGATTGGATTCGCGAAGGCACTCAACCTCTGCGTGAGTGAGCGGGACGTTCATGTTCCCCACTTCGTGTCGATGCGGGAGACACTTGAGTCGAGATTCCGCGAGGAAATTCCGGGCGTAGTGGTCCATGCCTGCGGAGCCGCGCAACGACTCCCGAATCTGCTGAGCATTGGTATCCCGGGGTGCGACCAGGCAACCGCACTGGTTGCATTGGACATGGCGGGAGTGGCACTCAGTAGCGGATCGGCTTGCAGCAGCGGCGCGACTACAGGCTCCCATGTTCTCGACGCCATGGGGCTGGGGAGCGAAGAAGATTACACGGTGCTCCGACTCAGCTTTGGTTCCCAGACATCGGATCAAGACGTACAGACCGCGGGCGATGCGGTCGTAGCGGCTGTAGCAGGAGCTCGGACGACATTCGCGACCGGATGATGACTGATTTCATTCTCGTAGCCATGTCGGGTGGCGTCGATTCCAGTGTTGCAGCGGCCTTTCTCGTTAACCAGGGGGCACGCGTCGTCGGGGCGACATTGAAAACATTCTGTTACTCAGAAGTCTCGGGTCCCGGCCAGACATGCTGCGGACTGGAGGGGATATCAGATGCCCGCTCCGTGGCGGCCAGATTGAATATTCCCCACATGGTATTTGATGTCGAGAAGGAGTTCACGGACGACGTGATCACCGACTTCGTGAGTGAGTACGCCGCAGGTCGCACTCCGATTCCGTGCGTACGCTGCAACAGCTTCACCAAGTTCGGAGACCTGGTTCGCCGGGCGGACGCGCTGGGCTGCAACGGCATTGCTACTGGCCACTACGCCAGGATCGTCCGTCGCGATGACACAGCATATCTGGCTCTCGCCGAAGACGACCGGAAGGATCAGACGTACTTCTTATGGGGAATCCCACGAGGAGTCCTCGGACGCCTCCATCTTCCTATTGGTGATCTCGACAAACCTGCCGTGCGAGAAGCGGCTCGTAACCTGAGCCTTGTAACAGCAGATAAACCGGAATCATTCGAGATTTGCTTCGTACCAGACAACGACTACGCCGGCGTGTTGCGGCGATATCTGGGCGATGATCACCCAGCCTTGCAACCCGGTCCATTTGTGCGTGAAAACGGGGATCCATGTGGTGAGCATCGCGGATATGCGCGGTTCACCGTTGGCCAGCGCAAAGGACTGCCCGGTGGGTACTCCGAGCCAATGTTTGTGCTGGAAATTAGACCAGACAGTCGGGTGGTGGTGATCGGACCCCGCAGCGGTCTGGCGGCTTCATGGCTTATCGCTTCCGGCGCCAACTGGCTCGCAGATTTGCCGCTACCCGGCGATGAAGTGGGGGTCCGCATCCGGCACGGTGCACCCATCGTCCCGGCGCGTATCCTGGCTTGCACATCAGACGGGTTTGAACTCGAGTTGTCCCTGCCGCAGGATGCGGTAACACCCGGACAGAGCGCTGTTCTATACCGTGATGGAATCGTGCTTGGCGGCGGCGTGATTCACGCTTCCAGACCCGCCGACAGTCAGTGCTTCAGTCCCTCCGCTTCGGCCAGGTGTTCGAGCGCCGCCCTGCCCTCGTCAGACAAGTCCTTGGGGACGCGGATCGTTACTCGCACGAGCTGATCGCCCGCTTTGTCGCCCCTGACAACGCCCTGCCCCTTGATACGAAATATCGTTCCGCTCTGCGTACCAGCCGGGATCTTCAACACGATCTTCTTACTATCGATCGTTCGTACTCTGACTCGGGAACCCAGCGTCGCCTGAGCCAGGTTGATCGGAATTTCACAAACGAGATTCAGGCCGTCGCGCTCAAAGAAGCGGTCCTCCTTCACCCGAAACCTGACGATCAAGTCGCCCGCGCGTCCTCCGCCAGGACCTCTCTCTCCCTGCCCGCTCACCCGTAGCCGGGATCCGTCCTCCGTACCCGGCGGGACTTTCACACTGATCTTTCGACGGGTGGAGACTTCACCTCTGCCCCGGCAAGCACTGCATACCTTTCGCGGCACCTTTCCCCTGCCGAAGCAGGCCGGACACGGACGCGGCACCGAAAAAGATCCTTGACCAAACGTCACGGATCCATGGCCACGACATTCCTGGCAGGGTTCGAGCGGTGATCCCGGTGCGCCGCCCGTCCCGTCACATGTCGCACATTCCTCACGAATTGGAACCGCAATCGTGACCTTCCCTCCCCGCACGGCTTTGCGAAATGACAATTCGACGAGATACTCCACGTCGTGGCCGCGCGCCGGTCTCTGCTCTGTTTCGCCAGCTTTGCGACCAAAGTCAAAGATCGAGCTGAAAATGTCACCGATCCCACCAAGATCTTCGAACCGGAACCGTCCATCGGCTGTAGTCCCGCTCGGCCGGCCGGCCGACGCGGGGAATCCGCCAAACCCACCGTAGCGCTTCAGCTGATCGTATTTTTTTCGGCTATCGGAATCCGACAACACGGTGTACGCCTCTGAAATGTCCTTGAATCGATCGGCGGCCGCCTCATTGTCAGGATTGACGTCCGGATGGTACTTCTTCGCCAGCTTACGATATGCCTTCTTGAGCTCCTTCGGCGGAGCCTTCTCGGAGACCCCGAGGATAGCGTAGTAGTCCTTAGTCCTGGTCGTCATTCGGACTCTAGTCTTCCAGTTCCGAGTCCGATTCCGACTCCGGTTCCGACTCTAATTCCGATTCGAATTCAGGTTCCATCACGAACCGGCGCACTTCGACCTGGGACGGACGCACGAGCCGGCCGAGAAACGTGTACCCATCAACGAACACACGCGACACGGTTTCGTCCAGCGCCTCATCGTCAACGTCCACCGTGAGAATTCCCTGATGGAATTCTGGATTGAAAGGCTGATCGATGGCATCAATCCGAACAAGACCGGCAACCTCCAGCTTCTTCCCCAGATTGCGCAGAATGAGCTCGACTCCCTCGTCGAGTGCCTCCACTGTCGTACTCTCGTTAGGGATGTCCGCAACGCGAGCCAGGTCGTCCAGTGTCGGCAGGACCTCGAGGACAAGATCGGCCTGGGCAATCGCGCGAGCTTCGGACTGTTCCTTTCGAGTCCTCTTACGGAAATTTTCGAATTCTGCTACCAGACGAATATGACGATCCTGGAGTTCCTCGAGTTCCTTTTCGAGTGACGACCCCTCCTCCTCAGCATCCGCCTCCACCTCGAGAACGGCGGCCTCAGGGCTGCCATCGGCGTCCGTTTCGCTACCGACATCCTGATCCACATCGACCGGCTGCTCTGCATCGGGATTCTTCACTGCTTCGCCTTCCTCCGATCGACGTCCCTTCCAGGGGTTGAGCACTTAGCCTCCCATCTATATCAGGTTCGTTCACACTTCGTGACGTATTCCGCGGTCCCAGAGTTCCAAGTCCACGCGGCCGACAAATTGGCTCATGGGGCCTGTCTGCGCACCCACCCGATGAGGTCCTCGAATACTTGCCGCGAAACTGGATCCGCGTGCAACGGATGGAACGCTTCTTCATACTCGACAATAGTAACGTCTGGTAGCAAATGCCCAAGGGTCCTTGTCGCATTCGAATCGGCGATACGGTCTTCCACTGCTATCTGGAGCAAGACTGGGACTCGAAGCTCCTCGGCCGAGTCTATGAGGCGTTGCTGTTCCCGGCCCATAGCTACCCAGTGACCCGCGCTGATACGCCGTTGTACCAGGGGATCGGAGGCAAACGCTGCCTCGTCCACCGGATCGCGAAACAGGTCCTTGTCACGAATCTCCGTCGGCAACGTGAATCCGGGCATCAGACCACTCAAAGCGAATGCTACGAACCTCTTCCAGCCCGCAACGTGAATCTGGGGAGCGATAAATGGTGTCATCAGGATGAGTCCCGCGACCTGACCCTCTCCGAGGTGGAGCTGGGCCCAACGCGCCACGATGAGCCCTCCCAGTGAATGACCGAGTAGATACCGAGGCGCATCCAATCCGGCTTCGTCCGCACCGGACATCATCTCGTCGACAGCCCTCAGATGGTCTCCCGTAAAGTCTCGCATATGGCCACGGCGACCCGGTGACCGCCCATGCCCGTACAAATCGACTGCCAATACGTCGAGGCCTGCCTTGCAAGCCGCAGCCGCCAGTGACTCGTAGCGGCCTGAGTGCTCCTGCAGGCCTGGAACGCAAAGTAGCGTGCCGATGGAAGGGTCGGTTTCGCGCCGCCAATGTCGCCAGAACAGAGCATCACTGTTATCAGCCTGAGCCACTCGAGCGTCCTCCGCCCTCCATGGCGACAAGCAACAGGTCGAGTGCCTCAGTCACAGCCTCAGCCCGAATCTCGTCACGGCTGCCGGTAGCCATAATTAACCGAGTAGTTGTACCCGACCGACCAGCGATAGCGATCCACACCGTGCCAACTGGCTTCTCGGGAGATCCCCCGGTCGGCCCGGCGATGCCGGTGATCGATACTGACCAGTCAGTTCCCGACCGGTCCCGAATACCCTCCGCGAGCGCCTCGGCAACTTCCGCCGACACGGCACCGCTGGAGCGAATCAATGCCGCCGGGACATCCGCCAGTATGCTCTTGGCCTCATCGGCATAGGTGACTACCCCGCCCCAGAATATGTCTGATGCGCCGGATACAGCTGTCACTTCGCGAGCCAACCATCCACCGGTACAACTCTCCGCTGCCGAAAGTGTCTCCTTCCGCTGCCGCAGAGTAGAGCATAATTGAACTGCAAGCCGCCCACGATCGGTAGTCGGGCCGATCACGCCACCGGCTCACGGGGCAGTCTCTGAAACACTGCCAGGTAGACGGCGAACGAGTAGATGGTCAGACCGAGAGCCACAACCAGGGAGAGTGTGGTAAACCAGCCGTGAAAAAATTCCCAGAAGGCATTCAGCGGACCGGACCATCCTGCGGAGAGGGCCTCCGTTCGAAATGCCAACCACAGAATCATCGCCCCTGTGAACACGTTCTGTGAAAATGCCTTGTACTTTCCCGAAGGTTGCGCAGGCAATACCAAACCTCTCCGCGCGGCCCCGGTACGCATCCAGGTGACCGCTATCTCACGGCCGAAGATCACGATGAGAATCCACAACCCGACACCACCAAACAATGGTATCCGGCCGAGATCCGGCTGGGCCGATGTAAGCAGGTAGAATGGAACCAGCGAAGCGACCAGCAGAAGTTTGTCCGCGATGGGATCGACCAGTTTACCGAAGTCCGTCACTTCTCCACGCTGACGAGCGAGGGCACCATCTGCAAGATCTGACAGAGCGGCTACGAGGAATACGCCCATGGCCAGGAGTCTACTCGACGAGTGCGGCTGTAACAGGAGGATCGTAACGACAGGAGCAAGAACGATCCGCAGAGTTGTGATGGAATTCGGGAGGTTCAAGTCGTGGATCTTTCCTCGGCCGCCGCCGACAGCAATCTGACTACACGAGCCGCAATCGCGGTAAGGGTCTCGACTACCCCGCTTCCGTCCAGCGCATTCGTCTCAAACCACTGTACGTTTTCCGATTCGACACCAAGATCAGCAGCCATGCGCTCTGCCGGCACGGCACCAGGAACGTCCCGGCGATTAAGTTGCAATACGATCGGCAAATTGGATTCACCGATTGCGACCAGGTGTCGGCGCAGTGACTCGAGAGAAGACTTGTTCTGAGCCTGGCAATCTGGAGAACTGTCTGCCACGAACACAAATCCGTCAGCCCCCGGCATAACCGCCAGCGCATTCTCGTTCAATTGTGCGTCACCTGGTAATCCAACAAGGTGCAGCCTGACCGGCAGTCCTTCCAGCGCACCCATTTCAACGGTCAGCAGATCCAGGAATAGTGTGCGGCCGTCCTCACCTGCAGGGGTCACGAGTGGGCCGAGCGTAGTGGGATCCAGTCGCGCGGCTATTGCCCTGAACGTCTCCGTCTTCCCGCTGCCGCTGGGACCCCAATATACGATTCGAGTGGCTATTTCGCGCACTGACCGAGACGGTGGATACACCCGTCAGGCCCCCTCTCCGCACTCCGCAGCGAGCTGACTTTCCATCACTGCCAGAATGCCGGCTGCTCGCTTTCGGAGCAGAGGTCGCTCCTCCCACGCCAGGTAGTCTCTCAGCAGCAAGACGTTGTCTACCGCC
>JBDHMQ010000072.1:0-9525 GCA_039656095.1 Gemmatimonadota bacterium
TCGCGTTTCAGGAGCTTCGTAAGCCGGCCTCCGAAGAGTATTCCAGCAAACCCTGCATACGACAACTGGAATCCGGGCTCCAACAGGCTGACGGGATCCAGGACCAGCGTTGCCATTGCCGCCAGACCGAGAAGTTCACCGGTCCTCGCTGGCCAACCACGACTGTTCGCCCATACGTAGCCGGCGAACAGTGCCAGCGCACGGCTCGCGGCTACCGGGGCCCCGATCAGCAGCACATAACCAGCCAGCAGAATCAGCGCGATGATTCGACGACGGGGCCCAACGAAGAACCCCAGCAGCCAGACCGTACCCGCTGCCATCAGCCCAACGTGCATTCCTGAGATAGCCAAGAGATGCGCCAGGCCAGCGGTCGCGAAACGGCGTCTCAGCTCTGGGTCCAATTCGTCGCGCTCGGCCAGAATCAGCGCGAGTGCCGTAGGTGTCACATCGCTCGGAAGACGCCGGTCGAGGCGATCGGCCAGAGCAGATCTGGCTCGAATCGTCCAGGACGGATCAGGGTCCGACTCCGTATGCGTTATGATCCCGGTAACGAGGCCCTGCCGCTCCGGACGAGTCGGCCAGCGTCCGGATTCGGCCAGCTTCATCCACTCTCCGCGAACCGACACATACGATCCAGGCGCTGGACTTTCACTTCGCCTCGAGACGCGAACCATCAATCCGCGAACAGGACATACCTGCCCACCGCTCAAGATGTTCGCGTCTACCAACCGCAGGAGCCGGCGAGCGCCTGCCCCCGTGCCGGAGCGGTTGCTTACGAATCCAGATGCAACGACAGACTCGCCCGTGAGCAGGCCTGCCGGGCAGGCCTTCCCAAAGTCGTCTCCCGCAGACGTGCCGTTCCAAGCACCTAGCACAAGTCCGATCGCCAGGCAGGTCCCGGTGAGCGACGCGTTGGCAACGCGCGATTTGATCGCCAGCAGCGAGATGACGATTGCAGCCACGACAAGAGATGGAAGCGCAGTGGGGACTCCCAGCCCGAGGGTTACTCCCGCAGCATGGGCGAGGGACAGCGTGAGGAGTGGTCCGGCTCTAACGAGTGTGCGTGGGGCGCGCCGCGGAAGCGGCGTCGTCAGCTCTCTTCTGAGGCGTCGTCCGGATCTACCTGGGCGCTGCGACCCAGGGCCTCACGATACCGGACCAACATCCGTCGGGTTCTGAGATCGGACTTAAGGCTGGCAAAGAACAGCGTAAGCATGCCGGCCAGAAAAGCTCCAAACACGACAGCTGTCACAGACACCGAACGGATCCGAAACAGGCCGAGATTCAAACCAACCCGTTGACCTGTGTTCAACCAGGCAAATCCAATGGCTGCCAGCGCGAACAACAGTCCGCCGAGTACTCGACCCGTGGGTCCATTCATCGGATTCGCTCGCCACGGAACGTGGCACCAGTGGTCGAAAGGAGCCGTACGTTCGCATAACTACCGATTTGATCCGGTGTACCCGGAAAAGCCACCATCTTGTTGGACTCCGTGCGCCCGAGAACATCGTCGGCGCTTCGCGCGTCGCGCTCGATGAGCACCTCCCGCACCTCTCCCACCTCTGATTCCTGGATCTCTCTCTGAATGTTTCGATGGACTTCGATCAGGGCCTCCAGTCTCCTGCCCGAAGTCTCGACATCTACGAAATCCTTCGACGGTAGTCGTGTGGCCGGAGTCCCGTCACGAAGCGAATACCGATACATATACGCGTCGTCGAATCGAACCGTTCGCATCAAGTCCAGCGTCGCTTCGAATTCCTCCTCGCCCTCGCCGGGAAATCCGACGATCACGTCGGTGCTCAAGGCAATTCCCGGGACTCGGTCTCGGACACGCTCCACCGTTTCCAGAAACTGATCGACTGTATACCTACGAACCATCCGCTTCAGGATCATGTCGGACCCCGATTGAACCGGAAGGTGAAGTTGACCGCACACCGTCGGCTCAGCCGCCATTACCTCGATCAGTTCTTCGCTTACGTCATTCGGATGCGGAGAAGTGAACCGTACCCGACGGACCCCATCCACCCGTGCAACACTACGCAGCAGTTCAGCGAAACTCACATCGTCATACTGATAGGAGTTTACGGTCTGCCCGAGTAACGACACCTCTGAAAAGCCCGATTGGACGGCCTCCTCTACCTCGGCCAGGACGGCTGCAGGGTCGCGGTTTTTCTCCGGGCCCCTCACATATGGCACGATACAAAACGTGCAGCGGTGGTTGCACCCTCTTTGCACGGTTACCCATGCCGTCACACCGTCGCGACGCACGGCAGACAGGCCTTCATAATTTTCTTCGGCGTCGAAAGCCAACATCGTCTGTCCGCGTGTCAGTGCGCCGAACCTGATGTCGTCGACCAGGTGACCAAGGCGACGATACGCGTCGGGGCCTGCTACGAGGTCCACACCTGCTGATCGCTCGAGAAGACCGTCGCCCATTCGCTGAGCCATGCAGCCTGTCACAGCGAGGACGAGCTCTGGGTTGACGTCTCGGTGACGCTGGAGCTGACCGATTCTACCGATCACCCGCCGCTCGGCATTTTCCCGAATTGCACAGGTATTCACGATGATGACGTCTGCCTTCTCCGGACTATCCACCGTCACGTATCCCTGCTCAACCAGTGCACCCGCCATGATCTCCGAGTCAGCGATGTTCATCTGGCACCCATAGGTCTCGATAAATGCCCGACGGGTCACCGGCAAGACGGGGTCGGACCGATGGCTTCCGCCGACCGGACGACCGTGACGCTTCAATTCAATGAGTGGCTGAGGCATCTCGACACATCCTGTGTACATCACTCCGTCAAGGGGCTGTCATCAGTTTGATAGGACGCCAACGTACCATGTGCGACGCAGACTCGGCCACCCGGAGCAGTTTCCAACGATTGCAGAAGGCGAAACCGTCCTGTAGCATGGCGCATGCTGCATTCTGAGACATTCCGACACGACAAGCTCGAATTTCAGGTCCAGATACGGGGCCGGGCATCCGAAGCCCTGCTTTTCTTACCCGGGATGGGGGTACACCCTCGGCACTACACAGAGGGTCTTGATCGCCTCGCCCGAAGATTCACCGTAGTCGCACCGGACTTGTCATTCGGGTCCAATCGAGTCCTTCCCGAAGACATTGAAGGCTACCTGGCATGCATCGATGGCGTCGCCAGGAAGTTCGCGCCAGATGCTCCGCGTGCTGGCCACTCCCTCGGGGGTTTATTGGCCATGCTCGGCGATCGCCGCGCCATTGGACTTTCCCCCATGATTCCGGTACCCCTTACCTGGCTCGGCCAGGTATGGCGCGCTACTCGATTACAAGTTCGTGAGTTTGCCGGTGCTGAGGGTCGACGCGGGGTTTCTTGGGCATGGGCTATGCTTACTAACTACGTCAGCATGGTGCTCACGGCACCCGTGAAGTTGTTCCCGACCGTATCCTGTGCACACCAGGACTTCGACGAAGTATTTCGGCCCCGTGCCCCAGGCGTCCGTCTGGTCCTGGGACACTTTGACCAACTCTATACTCAGTCGGAGTATCAGAATTTTGCTCAGGCCTCGGGTCTAACTCCCGAATCGATCAAATGGCTGCCGCGGGGTCATGACTGGCCCGCCACCCACCCGGAACTATTGGAAAGAGAAATTCTGGCAGCGATCGAATCCTGATCTACAAATAGTTGCCAGAATTGGTCAGCGCTGAAACAGCGCCACACTCAGCGACAACCGTTGAAACGACTCCTCGACACCGGACACTTCAAGATCTCCCCGGGAACCAAACTCGAATGCAAGATCAATCCTTGCCTGTTCATCAGACACCCTGAGTCCAAAACCGAGCGTTAGTGCAGTTTCCGTCGGTTGCGTCAGGCCGGCCAAATGAAACGGCAGATCAGTGCGTCGAAAGCCCACTCGAACCGGCAGCTTGGCTCCCAGGAGTCGAACGCCTGAGATTTCAGCTCCTGCTCCCATCCACACAACATCTGAGGCTACGAAACTGGTCGCCATTCCCTCTGCCCCCGACCAACCCGTCCATCCCATTGCACCGGTAACCAGCACTCGGGGGCTGATCTGCGCACTCGCACCAGCTTCGAACGCCGTCGGCATTTCAAACACTCGGCTACCCAGGTCAACGCCTGCTGAATCTCTCCGGGCGGTGAGATCGCCCTGAAAGCTCAGGTCGGCCGACACACGGATCCTATCCGTCACAGCGGCGGCGGCACCGAGTCGAACTCGCGACCCCGCATAGGACCACAGCGCTGCTCCTGCAGCAGACCCGATGCGATTCGCGATGTCCGCCGTGTCCGGCTCAAATTCCCGGACGAACCGCTGCCTCCGATTACCGGTTAGAATCCCGTATTCTACTCCCAGACTTACCCCCGCAATTCGTCGGGTAAGCGTGAAGTTCACGGAGCTCACACCGCCATCAGAGAGTCGCTGCTCGACGAACGGGAATGTTCCGACCGAAGTACTCAAAGTGTCGGAAAACTCGACTTGCCAATCCTGGTCGAGTTCGGAAGCAAAGGCTACGCCGAGCGTCCATTGATCGAATGGTATTGCTCCCCGGAGAACAGATAAGCGACTCCGGCCCGTATCGAGATCTCCACCCGAACCCTTTATTGTGACGCTCTCCGGCGCCCAGGTAATACCGAGGACCGGTTGAGTGAAGAATCCCATGTCGGCCGGATTTCGAGCAGAAAGGCTACCGTCCAGCAGGCCGATACCGGTCCCGCCCAGTGCGGCCGCGCGCGCGTCAATCGCAGCGACAGAAGCTCCCAGACCCAGGGCTGTGGTTGGAGTCTGCGCTGACACTAAACCTGCACTACCCAGCAATGAAAGCATCACGAGAACGCAAATGCCGACCCGGCGCCTGACTGTACTCCCAAACGGCATCAAGAAGCTCCTCATGGTACGTCAAATTTCGTTGGCGGTGTGACAAGCAACTCCAGTCTCGGTGTGTTCACAGGATCGTTGACTGAACCAAACTCCCAGAACGTGACTCTCTCACCTTCCGGAAGTCCTCGAATCCCCAATCTGATATTGGGCAGAGAATCTGGAGGAGAGGAGGCCCACACCTGAATCAATCCGGTCACATTAATTTCTTGCAGCCCGCCTGCAGACAGGTTCTCAGGGTCGAGCTCAATAAAGTTGCCGATATTGACGCCGACCGGTGTTTTTGCGCCGAATTCGAAAGGATCGGCAAGCAGGTCGAAAGCGCTGGCAAGCAGCGTATCGGTTGTAGCGAATGGCGGGGATGGCGTCCCGAGCGAGCTGAAAATCAGTGATGCACGATTGATTCGCGAGCCTCGAAGCGGGATTCCGTCAATCGAATCTGGTAACGAGAACTGAATATACATACGAGCTGCAGGAAGTCCGCCAAGGCGCAGTTTGCTCCCCGGCGAGGGAGTTTCCGGATCGAAGATAAACGTGCTGGGTTGCGGACCCCGAATGACGTTAAGCAGTGAGTCTTGACCCTCGGGCTGAACCTCGAAAGTCAATGCCACAGTCCTCAGCGTAATCGAGGTTCCACTTGTTGATGCCGACACCGAGTAACCCATCTCACCGTCCGCTGCACGCCAAGCCGATAGCAACGAGTCCGTATCAACGAGTATCGGCAGAAACAGCGTATCCTGTAGCGAGTCGATGCGTATGCTGGCCAGAAGTGCGCCAATGTCTCCTCCGGGTGTGGTCCAGGGCTCTCCCGCACGGGCCTCCGACCAGGTCGCCTCACGCTCATCGAAGCCGCGAGTCAGAGCATGGACAAAGAGCTCCGTCCCGGTTTCCGGTATGATTGAGCCGGCAGCTGTGTCGACCACGAATCGAAATCGACCTGACTCCATGCGGTCAATTGCAACGCGTACAGTGTCGACAAAAATGGAGTCGGGCAATGTGGAAATGCGGCCCATCAGGCGCGACGTAAGGTCCGGCGTGTTTGCCACGAGCTGGATCCCGCTGGAAGACGGGACAGCGAAACCTGAAAAGGTGGTGTCCTCCCACATCGGCAGATCGGCAACGTCAACCGACAATTGGATGGTCTCGGACGACTGACCTGGAGCCGTGTCAGGATCGACTCCTACGAGCGAATCTTCGGTGCACGACCCTACCGCAACGATGGCCGCCGAAAGTAGCAGGAGCCTTCTCACGAGCCGTGTCCTTCCTGCCGCGGAGAATCCAGCTCGAATCTTGCCGGAAGCAGGTCGAACAATCGCCATTCAATACGATTGCCGGAAGTGCCCTCGCTCAAGATATGGAGATCGGGAGCGAATTCGGTGAGGGCCTGCCGACACATGCCGCAGGGCGCTGAAGGATCTACAGAATCCGCACACACGAACAGCCGTCGGAACTCTACGGCACCAGCGGCCACAGCGGCACCGAGGGCTACTCGTTCGGCGCACATCGTTACGGGAAATGAGGCATTCTCGACATTGCAGCCGGCGAATAGTCGGCCGTCAGCAGCTTCGAGAGTCGCCCCAACCCTGAACTTCGAGTATGGCGCGTGTGCCAGCTCCATCGCGGCCAGGGCTGCGTCTCGTAACGGCTTCCAATTGTCATCCAACTCCAGCGTCATCCTCTAGCGTCTCCGTCGAATCCAATTTTCGGTATCCGGTAGGACCACCCGGTAAGTATCTCATAGCCGATCGTGTCACAGGCTGTCGCCAGTTCCTCGATCGTTATTTCCTGACTTCCGTCCCGACCAACCACCGTGGCTACGTCGCCAGGTGCTACATCTCCGTGTCCGGTGACATCCACCACCGTCGAGTCCATGGTTACAACGCCACGAATCGGGGCCAAACGTCCGTTTATCAAGACGCGTCCTCGGCCCGACAGAGCTCGTGGCAAACCATCGGCATATCCGATGCCCAGGGTCGCGAGGCGTGCCGCAGCCGGTGTCCGATACGTTGCCCCGTAGCTGACTGTCGCGCCTTCACTCACATCTCGAACTTCCAGCACCCGGGCGCGTACGCTCACAACCACTTCTGGTCGCCGGCCGCACACCTCTACACCGTACAGCCAGACTCCGGGCCGAACCATATCACCATCTACGGCGGAATACTCCAGAATGGCTGCACTGTTCGCGGAATGAACCAATCCAGTCGGTACACCCTGCTCGCGCATCGTATCCATCGCCGCCTGGAGCCGCCGCCATTGTTCGAGACTGGACTCCTTGTCAGTCTCCGCAGAATGGAAATGCGTGAATGTCGAGCGAAGGGCCAGCCCCCCCTCGTTCAGCGCGGACGCGATCTCCCGTGTCCACAGTCGTGCGTCATTCCAATCAACTCCAAATCTCCCCATGCCGGTGTCCACTTCGAGATGAATCGGCACTGCGGTTCCTCGGCTGCGTCCCGCGGCCGCGCATTCGCGCAATGTCTCCATCCCCGTGACGACGGGCTCCATCTGATGATCGAGCATGTCAGGAAGATCCGCAGGAATTATCGGCGTAAACACGACGACCGGCCCTTCCCACCCTTCTGCACGAACCTCCAGGCCTTCTTCGACCGTGGCCACACCAAATCCCCACGGGTCCAAATCGCGCAGCGTCCGAATTGCCAGCGACGCACCAATTCCGTACCCGTCTGCCTTCACCATGGGGAGCACAGCGCAGCCAGTGGGGATACGTTTGGTAATTGCGCCGCATCGGTTCGATCAACAAGTTTTTCAAGGCGCTGAGTATACCGGACCAATGAACGAGGAGCAACAGATTTCGACTGACAAATCAGACCTTCCAAACCATCTGTCGCGAGGGACCTCGACCGACGCGGCGCTGGGCCGTGCCCTGGCTCTCGTGCGGGTTCTCCGTGAGCAATGCCCCTGGGATGCGAAACAGACTCCTACATCCCTGCTCCCCTACCTGCTTGAGGAAGCCCACGAAGTCGCTGATGCCGTCCGTCGAGGCGACGACGCAGAGCTACCTGGCGAGTTGGGTGATCTTCTGCTCAACGTCGCGTTTCAGATCGTGCTGGCGGAGGAACGTGGGGCATTCGGAGCCGAAGCCGTGGTCGATGCGCTTGAGACCAAAATGCGCGATCGTCATCCCCATGTGTACGGTGATGCTGACGAAGCTCCCGACTGGGAAGGGATGAAGGCCCGACAACGTGCCACCGAGTCGGATGACATTTCTGATCCGTTTGCCGGTGTGGCAGCAGGGATCGAGCCCTTGAGTCGAGCAATCAGAGTCCAGGAGCGGGCGGCTGGCGTCGGATTTGACTGGCCGGATGTCGCAGGCGCGTTCAAAAAGCTACGCGAAGAAATGGACGAGTTGGAACCGCTGCTGGCGGCCGATGTGAGTGCGGAGGAACTAAGGGAGCGACGGGCCGAGGAGGCTGGCGATGTGCTGTTTTCCGCCATCAATGTCTGTCGCTTGGCAGGACTGCATCCCATGACCGTACTTGATGATGCGACGGATAAGTTCACAGAACGGTTTAGGGCCCTCGCAGCTCGCGCTCGGGAGGAAGGTGTCGTTATCGAGCAGTCGAGCCTGGAGACGCTTGACCGGCTTTGGGAGGCCGTGAAAGCAGAAGAATCCTCTACCTAGCGGTTAAGTAGTTTAACCTGCTTCTGGCCACTGCGGACTGCTCTGCCGGTTACGATTCCAAAAACAATCGCTGTACCGCCACCGAGCACAGGTAGAAACGGCACCAGTACCGCGGCGGCAAAAGCGGCAGCAACTCCAGCGATCCACGGCGTCGATTTACGCTGCGCAGCATCGACAAACCGAAGGCGATCGCGGACGAAATCCCTGATCTTGACATAACTAATTCCCATGCCCGCGCCTGCCGCGGCCAGGAACATAAATTCAATCATCGTTCCCCTCCCTTTCGATGGATCATACGTTCCTGATCCTCAGAAAGTTGCACGGACGCTCGATCATGGTTCAGGGCGACAGTCTGTTCATCAGTCGCGGATAGGGAATCGCCTCCCGAAGATGGTCCAGTCCGCAGATCCAGCTCACGGTCCGTTCCAGTCCCAACCCGAATCCACTGTGGGGAAATGTCCCATACCGGCGGATGTCCAGATACCAGTCGTAGGTCTCTTCTGGCAGGCCCTCAGCGCGAATCCGCTCCAGTAACTTGTCGTAGTCATCTTCGCGTTGGCTTCCGCCGATGATCTCCCCATATCCCTCGGGTGCGAGCAGGTCATTGCACTTCACCGTGCGTGGATCCTCAGCGTTCTCTTTCATGTAGAAAGCCTTCGCCTCACGCGGATAGTCGTACACGAACAGCGGCTTCTGGCGCCCGTCCGTAAGCTGCGCCTCATCTTCGGCCCCCAGATCCGCACCCCACTCGATTTCGCTTCCCTTCCCCTGCAGAACCTCGATCGCTTCGGAATAACTCATGCGATCGAAGGGAGCGACCACGGCCTCGAGTTGTGAGATGTCCCGTTCCAGCTCCGCGAGCTCATTCCGACACTTGTCGAGTACATGTCCGATAATCGCGCTCACGAATTCTTCCTGGAGCGCCATGTTGCCTTCACTGTCGAGCCACGCGACCTCGGGTTCGACCATCCAGAAGTCCGTTAGGTGCCGCCGCGTTTTCGATTTCTCTGCACGGA
>JBDHMQ010000073.1:0-7538 GCA_039656095.1 Gemmatimonadota bacterium
CATTCTGAACTGCTGCGACCGATCGAATGACAGATCAGATAGAGTCGATGCTTCACGCAGGTCGTGGGCGGCCGCCAGTAGTACGTATGCCAGATAATACTGCCCTGGGATGCTCGCACGCGTAGACGGCTCAGTCCAGATTCTCTCTTCGAGCAGGTAATCCACCTGAAACACGTCCCACAACAGGGCCTGAGTGCGCTCTCTGTCCACCCAGCCGACCTGGGCATCCAATTCAACGATGTTATCCGTCGACTCGATCGGACCGTTGACCAGCTTGTAGGCCAGACCGTGGCGCAGGAGCTGCGGTTGGAGGTCCCACGCCTCGTAAATCGGAGGCGCGGTCGAGGCAAAATAGATGGGCCGATCTCCCAGAGACTCGGAGATAATCCGGTAGACGAGAAAGTCGGGATGATACAGATATCTTGCGGTCGCCAGTTCGACCGACAGACGGTCCGAAAACCGAACGGGTTGGCCGGCCGGCGCCTGCTGGAATAAAGGCAAGCTGTCGATCTCGCTATCTGTGTACGAGTGCACAGATCTCGTTGGAGGCGTGTCTCCCATCCCTGCATAAATCTCAAGCGCTTCATCTTGATCGAACGGTCGCTGGCACAAAAGGACGGTAGGATTCTCGAGCGGATCTTCTCCCACCTCACACGGCCGTGTCATGTCACGCAGCTGTTTCGGATACCACTTCGTCCCGAGATAGGAGTGAACGATCACGGTGACATCACGCCGAATTCCCTCCACCTCCTGGAGGTACCAGAGTGGAAACGTGTCGTTGTCGCCGTTCGTAAACAGGATCCCGTACGGTTCGACGGACTGAAGCATATTGTAGGCCCAGTCCCGTGCCGCGTAGTCGCCGCGCCGATTTGCCAACGGGTAGTTGAGCACCAGCGGAAGCAGGGCAATGCCCAGAACCGGTGAGGCCCCGCGCAGACCGGCCATCAGCGGCACGTTGCGCGATGCGGCTATGCGACGACCCAGGCTCTCCCATGCGGAGACAAGACCCATCCCCACGTACAGTCCCCACAGGTTGAAGCTCACGATGAAGAAATAGTCACGTTCCCTGACTTCGCGTCCCTGCGGCGGGATGTCGACATTCATCGAGTACCCGTACCTGAAGTTCAGGTAGTAGATCAGCACGATTGTGACAGAAGCAAGCAGGGTCGCGAAGTACCAGAAGCTGTCCGGATCCCCCTTCCAGTGACGCCACAATCCCACGAGTCCGAGTCCTATGAACAAGAGAGTCACCAGCATGCGGGCGGGCGGAGGCAACGTGCGCGCCCATTGCCAGTCAAAGTATTGGAAGTAGTTGGCTACCTGGGCACCAAATGGTGCCTGGCGAACACTCAGGGGCGGTTTCTGATACTGGTCACGGGCAAGCGATGCAGCCAACGCCGGGCACTTCACAACCAGTTTTCCGTTTTGTATATCTGGCGTGATCGCAGAGATGATGGAGGCGCATTGCGGGTCGGCTTCGTCGATAATCGGATTCTGGCCGGATCGGATCGGCACGAACAGCAGTTGAACCGAAAACCCGAACAGAGCCAGGACTGCGGCAGCACTCAGCAGACGCCAGTGCAGCAGCGTCCGGAGACTGCGAACCAGAAGCAGGACGCCGAGTGCGAGAATCGGGATTACTGACATCTGGTGGTTCGTCGACCCGAGTCCCAACAGGAAGCAGACGAGAAGGAACACCCGGTCCCCACGCCACGAGTCGCTGTTGTCCTCCCAGACCATCGCCAGGTAGGTGATCACGGCAACGAAAAGCAGCGAAACCGTGTAAACTTTCTCGTTCAGATTCGACTGCGCCCACACCGTATAGGCCGTCCCACCAATAAGCACCGCGGCGAAGCCAGCGACGATTGCGACCGCGCGACTCTCCGTGAAATGTGACCATACGCGCACTACGGCCAGGAACCAGAACGCGGCGGCAGCAGCAGATGCGGTTGCAGCGAGCAGATTGATTCGAGCAGCAACTTCAATCCCGGTCCAGGACGTCAGGGCGAGCCAGGCCCGGCCAATGATCACGAACAGGGGATTCCCTGGCGGATGTGGAAGCCCGAGAATGTGCGCCGTGGCAATGTATTCGGAGGTATCCCACCAACCGGTGGTCGGACCCAGGGTGAACACGTACAGTATCCAGACAGCGACCGCAGCGACCACGGACCATCCCCACACCGGAAGCGCACCTACTCGCTGTCGCTCTATCCCTCTCATCTACTCCGCCGTCGCTGCACGTTCATGTTTCCGTCAAAGGCCGCGGAACGTAACAAGCAACGGGACTCAGGGCCAAGCGCGCGCTGCCACGACCGTAACCCGATCCGTATAAACTTCTACATCGTCGAGGACCAGCGGAGGTCTCGCAGACTGTCCGGTACCGAACTCGACCACCACGTGGTGCGTCCCGGCGGGCAACTCCAATCGGATGATCTGAACGTTGGAAGGCAACAGGGTCCAGGACCTCGTGTCGGCGCGCTCAAGCAGCGCCGTTATGACGTTACCGACTACCTGGGCAACTTCGGAGTCATCGGCGAGCGCATTCACGACCGTGTACTTCACGGCCGCTCGAGCGACCGCCTTGACCAGAATGCCGGGTGCGCGGCCGTTGAATTCACGGATCATGGCGCCCGCCAGGTCGGCAGACAGGAGCGCTTCGCCATCATGATCGGCCATCGAAGCTGCCGTCACGTCTGAAACTGCTGCCAGCGTGGATGACGCCGCCGCAAAGGCACGAACGTGACCAAACGGTATGTCATCGACTGAACGGTGCATGACGGGCCAGGCCACCCGAAGCAGGTAGGCCACGTCGTTGTCGTCATCGTCATCGTCGTCATTGTCATGGTCACGATTCCTCGGACGGCGGCGAGGCGAGGACCGACGACGGGGACAATCGTCAGTATCCCATGACGAACCGAAGGATTGATGGGCGAAAGCCAGACGCTGGCGCGACAGGCATGACGCTGCATGGTAGCGTGCTCGATCGGAACCGCGGCGCAAGTAATCTGCGTCGTCCGCGTTGAGGAGGATGTTCACGGACTGTTCGACCCGATTGGCAACGAAGCCCGATTCGACCAGCAAGACTACTTCGCCCACCTGCGAGCCATCCGGATAGCGCGACAGCAGGGCTTCATCCTCAAAACCCGCATTCCTGTAGGCCACATCGGCGTCATTATTCTCACCGGCTGCTTCAAACACCGCCCCGGCGAAGTAGCGCAAGGTACGATACACGTCCTGATCGGTCCCTTTGGGCTCTTGCTCATGCATCTCGTCCAACAGTTGGCTGAGTCGTCGGGCCTCCACCGCTGCCTCGTCCAACTCGCCGAGAGCGACGTAGTTGAGGGCACCGTATACATGGATCATCGGACGTTCAAGGCGACTCGGCAGCCAGGCCAGAACCCTGTCGTTGGTGATCAGCGATACGGCAGCCTTGGCTACGCTCTTCGTGAAGCGCTCATCGATTTCGATGTCGGCCGCCAGCAGGCGATCGTTGCTGGATTCGAATCGTCCGGAGTAGTGCTCTACGGTGGCGAGATTCAGGGCAGCCAGCAGGTCATCGCCGGCATCATCGCCATCGATTTCCGCCAGCTCAAGGGCAGCTTCGAATCGGCCTTGTCGGACCAGGTGCCGAAGGTCTCCATCATAGATCGACAGCCCGTCGGGCCCCCTCGTCTGGGGCCCGAGCAGGCCGCATCCCGCCACGGCCAGACATGAGGCCAGAACGACGGACCGGGGCATCATGAGACGCTACCGACTGCGTTCCAGAATGACGATGCGCTGCTGAGCCAGGGCTATGGCCTCGGCCAGCTTCGCGTCGGCGTCTCCCTGTGCCGCAATGCGCTCAAGGTCCAGCCGATGCAGGAACAGCTCATACTGAACCTGCGCCTCGATAGGCCGAAGAGCCTGGTCCAGTACGGTCGCGATTCGATAGTCCACGAGCGGATCGTTCGGAGACAGCACGCTGGCGCGATCGTACCGATCGAGCGCGGCATCAAGATCCCCAACGGCTGCTAAGCGGTCACCTTCTTGAATTAGAGTCTCCGCCATCGCGGCTGCTCGTCCCTCTGTAGTCGCCTGGTCGGGCGACGTCACGACACGCATACCCTGCGACTCACGATAGCCGTACCGCTGAACGGCATTGTCGGCCAACTGTACCATGGCGAGATTCCCGACCGCATCCGATGGCGGCATTTGCCTGTCACGGGGAGTCATGACGATGGATCCGCCAGCCCGCCGAACTGACCACGCATGCTCGGTGGTGGCTGTAGCTGCCATGACCTGAACCTCATTCATCCCGAGCCAGACTTCTCGACGCACGACGGCATCGCAGACTTCTGGAGAACAGCTGGCCAGAGCCTCGGCCTCTATCGCCTCGCGGTCGGTGGCCCCCCGCAGCCGATCCGCCTCTGCCTGAACTGAGGCTTCATACACGGTAGAGGAGCTGTCATCTACGCGGTCGCCGTTCTGCAGGATCGGCTCCTCGTTAATGTGCTTTGGCGCGCAGGCGCCGAACGCAACGAGTCCAGCCAACAGAGCAAAAGGTCCCGCGTACTGGGATGCGCTGATTCTTAAGTTCTTCATGAGTGCTCTCCGTCAGAGGCCGAGCGGCGGACGCTCGATGTACTTCTTGATTTTGTGCTGTCCGGCCCAGACCACGACGTTGCTTTCGAGATCTACGATCCGGGCATCCACCTGGTAGAAGACGATCTTCTCACTGCGCGAGCCGACCCGGCGCGAGGTTTCCTGGTCTTCGATCGACAGGATCTCGCCCTGAAGAATGAACCGAGCCCCCAGCTCCTGGCCGAGGCTCGCACGAGTATCAGCTCTCGCGTTCTGCTGCTGGTCGTCGCGCTCATCACGCAACTCTGCCCGTTCAGCTCCACCGGCGACCAGCGTTACCGCACCGCTGTTCACGAAGGCTCTTTCGAGATCCCCCACGAACGTTCCTACTGGAATGTGCTCAGCCGAGCGATTCCGAAATGTACCTACGATCACCGACGGCGCCTCTCCACCCTGCGCGTCGCTGAATCTCCCCAACCAGCGTCCGCTAAGACTCTGGTAGATCAACTCGTCGGCGACGAGACGCGAATCCGTGTCGTTCCACCGGCCGGAGAGGTCGGTAACGCTCAACGGATCGATGCGAGTCACATTGGTTTTTGAGCAGGCCGCTGCAGAAAGCATGATGAGCGGCAAGGTCAGTATTATGCGCCTTGAGACTTGGAACCCCATGGTTGCCCCCAGAATAATCGGTCTTTTGGCCGCTTCCCGTCCCCTGAGACGAGCCGGCCATGCCTCGTCGACCGCAAGGTTCATGCTGTCGTGTACTACCCGTTGCGATCAGTGATGGATCCCGAGAGTTGACAGGCTTCCCGGCACCCGGGACACTGCCGCCATGAACTCCCTCCAGGTGAAAGACAGAATCCGGGCCGGAATGGTCACACCCGAGGCGAAACGGGCCTACGTTCAGGGGCTGTTCGGACGCATTGCGGGTCGCTACGACCTGACGAACGACCTGATGTCCGGTGGTCTGCATCGAGTCTGGAAACGCCTCGCAGTAGACACCGCGGAGATCAAGGATGGTCATGTGGTTCTCGACCTGGCAGCCGGAACGGGTGACCTGTCGCTGCATGTGGGAGCGCGGATCGGTTCGGTACAGATCATAGCCGCAGATCTCACCATCCCCATGATTACGCACGGACGAAAACGACGTGGCGCTGAACGAGTCCGCTGGTTGGCCTGCGACGCGATGGATCTGCCGCTTTCCGATGCAAGCGTGGATCGGGTTCTGGTAGGGTACGGGCTCAGAAATTTCCCGGACCTCGCGCATTGTCTGGCGGAGATCCGGCGAGTCCTGAAACCGGGTGGGCGAATGGTCTCGCTGGATTTTGGACGGGCCGAGCCGGCGTGGCTCGACCGAGCCTATCTCAGGTACCTGGAAGCCTCCGGGTCGGTCGCCGGTTGGGTTCTGCATCGCGATGTCGAGTCGTATCGCTATATCGCCGAGTCGTTGCGTACGTACCCGGCCCAACGAGGAGTTACCGCGCTCATGCAGCATGCGGGGTTCGAGCTCTGCGGGTCAATCGACCTCTTGTTCGGAACCATGGCGATCAATTTCGGGGAGGTCCCGGGTTGATCAGCCTTCTTTTTGCTTCCAGATCGTAAGCTGACGCTGGCCTGTCTCGCTTCCCTCAAGTCGTGCCGTCAGAGTATCTCCGTCCTGGAGACCAAGATCGTCCCGCATGTCCTGGGGGATCGTGATTCGACCACCACTGCCAACATTGACGGTCGAAAAGTACATCACACGAAAAATTGCCATTCTGGGCTCCTGATGAAGAGAGATTCTCTGTAGGACCTGCGTGAGAGAACCGCAAGCAGACCGACCTCTGTCAGACATGTGAGCAGGCAATATAGCACCGGATGGCGGGTTAGACGAAATCGGGGATCGGCTTGCCGCAATGGATATTCAGGACGATCATTCCGCCGTCTGAACATCGCGGCTTCTGCGCAGGCAAAATGGAAGGCTGAGCATGACACATCCGGTAATTTGCCTTGAGGGCGTCAATAAGACGTTTGGCACGAATACCGCAGTGCGCGATCTCGACTTCGAGCTTCCACGGGGGACCGTTTGTGGACTTCTGGGTCCTAATGGCGCCGGCAAGACGACCGCAATTCGAATGATGCTCGATATTCTCGGCCCGGATTCCGGTCGGATCGAGTTGTTCGGTGAACGCGTCACACCCCAGGTACGAGATCGAATCGGGTACTTGCCGGAAGAACGCGGGATGTACCAACGGATGCGCGTCGCCGAGCACCTGGCATTTTTTGGTGAGATCAAGGGAATGCGCCATTCCGATGCGCTACGCGAAGCGGGTGTCTGGCTCGAACGGCTGGGCCTGTCTGATCGGGCTGGTGATCGCGTGGAGAATCTCTCGAAGGGTATGCAACAGAAAGTCCAGTTTATTGCGACAGTCCTTCACGGACCTGAGCTGCTGATTCTGGACGAGCCATTCAGTGGGCTTGATCCGATCAACGCGGATTTGCTTCGAGAAATCGTCGTAGAACGAAAGGCCGATGGCGCCACGGTTCTGTTTTCGACGCATATGATAGACGACGCCGAGCGGATCTGTGACCGCGTCTGCATGATCTCCGGTGCGCGAAAGGTGCTGGACGGCACACTGGCAGAAGTCAAGCGACTCAGCGGACGGCGCGACATAGTGATCGAGTGTGATGGGGATCGGAGTTTTCTCAGCCATGAGCTGGTGGAGGCTGCCACCGATCACGGCAGGCGGATCGAGATCAGGCTCCGCGATGGCGCAGACCCGCAGGCCTTGCTGCAAGCCGCGATTGATGCTGGCGCCCGAATCGACAAATTCGAAATCGCTGATCCATCATTGCGCGAGATTTTCCTGGAACACGCGGGAGCGCGCGAATGATAGGGCGGCGCACGTGGACTCTGATACGTCGAGAGTACGTGCAACGCGTGCGGAACAAGTGGTTCCTGTTCGCTACGTTTTCCGTACCGACTCTGATGCTGCTCG
>JBDHMQ010000074.1:0-9397 GCA_039656095.1 Gemmatimonadota bacterium
CTGGGTGAGGTCGGTGCGACAGGTCGTGTAACCGGCGCTCACCTGCACTGGTACTTGTCGGTGAGTGGTCAAAGCCTGGATGCCGGAAGCTTGCTGCGTGTGCGGTTGCCAGACTGAAGATGGTAGGTAATGGAAGGGCCGCCTGAACCCGGTGACGCTTTGCAGCGAGGCTCGAACCACTCGGCGCTCTCGAAAACCGACGGCCTCCCATTATCGTTCCGACGACTAGAACGCCGGCCGGGCCGGATCGGTTCCCCGGGGATCCCGCCCGCTTGCTCTGCCTGCGTCAGCCAAGCAATTTCCCCGCCGCACCCGGTCCCTGATACCGGGCTGAGCATCACGTATCTGAACGGACTCACATGACGAAAATTGCATTGGTCCTTGGTGGCGGCGTCTCACTAGGTGCCTATACGGGGGGGGCTGTTTCCGAGATCCTTCGCGCCTTGACGAACAATAATCAGCAGCCCGGCGGAAGCCCTACCCGGATTCATGTCATCACGGGAACGTCGGCCGGAGCACTAAACGCTGCCCTGGCGGCCCGCTTCCTCACGGTCAACCAGGAACTGCTTCCGTGGATTCGTTCGGCGTGGGTCGATGCGGCCGATGCAGCCCATCTTCTCAATCCGAACCGCTCAAACCGCTCGGCCTGGCTGGACGATGTAGCCATCGAAGAACTCACAAGGGCCCTGATTACTGCAGAACCTGCAACGGATGATGCATATTCTTCCGCCGCCGGCGATCCGCTGCGGGTCGGGGTCACGTTGGCCAACCTCAAGGGTGTCCGGTACGACATTCCTTACGGCTTCCTCAACGTACCTGACCGCTCATTCGGCACGCGGTTGTATGACGATTCTCTCGTCGTTGAGCTTACGCGCAACGCGCGCGCAGGAAGCCCTGTCTGGGAGACACTCCGCCAGGCGGCGCTCGCTTCTTCGGCGTTTCCGTTTGCCTTTCCCGTCAGATCGCTCACACGATCGGCGGCGGATTATCCGGGTGCCACGCTGCCCGGAGTAGATGACGACCTGACTATGTCGTATTCCGATGGTGGCCTGTTCGACACGGCGCCGCTCGGTCTGGCTAAGAGAATGGTCGAGCGCAACGCAGACTTCCGGTCTGATGATTGGCGGTACATTCTCGTTGAACCAACCCTGCGCAGCAGTTCTGCTTCAGAATCCACATCGTTCACGGACGCGCCGCGGGCGACACTCGACCTGGCGGCGGATCTGACACGTGCGGTGCTTGGACAGGGGGCTGCCCAGGACTGGGTTCGTGCCAATCGTGTAAACGCTCGGCTCGAGATTCTGTCGGCTCTCGTGGACAGGCTGCCAGAGCTGAACGATCGGCTTCATGATCCGGAAGAGGTGGGTCTTGGTCGTCGAATCGGCGAACTCGCGGAGCGAGTGGCTGAGATGCAGGTGGCGCTCGATCCAGACCTGGCCGCGAGGGCGGGCGGCGGAGCGGACGCAGCAGATGCCTACCTCGACGAGCATCTTCGCAGAATCGAGTCGGACGATCGCTACACCGGAGCACTGGCTGAGGCAGATTCCCGACCCGGACGCTCAAGGCTGGCAAAGTTGATTTTTCTGCTCGAGTCAGCCAGCGGCGTATGCGGAAAGGACATTTTGAAACTGTACCTCGTTGCTCCAGCCACATCGGGCGAACTGTCGGGTGACTTCCTTGGAAACTTCGGTGGATTCCTCAACCGTGAGTGGCGTGCAAACGATTTCCGGGCCGGTCGCCGGGACGCGCGACGTCTCCTCGAAGAATCCCTGTCGGACATTGTCTCGTATGATCCCTCAGGAGACGAGGACTACCAGGTGAACGACATCGAACCAACCTGGGACTCCATTCCAATGTCCGCACGACGCCAGTTTACCTCTGCGCTCGAAGCTGAAGTTGAGCAGACGCTGGTGAAGCTTCGGCCCGGCGGCCTGGCGGGCGCGTTCAAGTGGGCGTGGAAGCCTGCACTCAAGCGCTGGTTGGTCGAGCGCGCGACGCGGGCCATTCAAGGGGCACGCTAATGGACGTAAAGAAGCTGTGGCAGGGAGCGAAGCAGGTGTTGGCCGTGATTCTTGGCGGCGTAATCTCTGTTGATCCTCATTTCTGCAGCTGGCGGCATGTCGCTGGGATGGATGGGCGGCGCACTGCGCGGACGGCGAAAGCGGAAGGCGCTCCAGGCGGGCTTTCCGGCCGAACTTTCGGCGAGCACCGACGACGAATCCTGGCTTGAAGAGAGCATCGAAGAAGAAGTGGCCGTTTCGCAGGAATAGGGCTGCGGCCACTGGCGAACTACACGGCGGCCGCCTTCTCAGCCTGCTCGAACGCGACGATCCGGCCCGCGAAGGATGACGCCAACACCGTATAGGGGCTCGCCAGATAAACCTTTCCGGGGCCGCTCCGGCCCGGGAAGTTTCGGTTGATGGAGCTCACCGTCACCTGATCCGGCGTCGTACTGACTCCCGGTCCTGCATTGATGCAGGCCCCACAACCCGGCGCGAGGACCTGAATACCTGCTTTCACGAACATGTCGTGGAAGCCTTCGTCGTGCGCGATCTGCTCGACATCGACGGAGCCATACTGCAGGTAAGCGATCAGGCCGTCGGCCACCCGTTCGCCACGATCAAGAGCCGCGCGTACGACCTCGGCCGCCATACGGATGTCGTCGGGCTTCCCGCCCGTGCAGGATCCCGCATAAGCAATGTCGAGCGTCACAGGTTCGAGTAGATCATCGACCCTGATTCCGTTGCCCGGATCACCAGGCGTCGCAACCATCGGCCGTAGCGCGGACCCATCGATGGTCATCGTCCACTCGTACTCCGCCGCCTCATCACTCTCGAGACCTTCAATCATGGCCTCGGCGTCTGCCCGGCTGATCCCCCGTTCTGCCACCAGCCAATCAACCGTGATCGCGTCCGGCGCCACGATGCCGGTAAAACCACCGACCTCGGCCGCCATGTTCGTCAACGTGGCGCGCTCATCGATGCTCAGCGCTTCAACAGCTTCGCCTCCGTACTCGATGATCTTTCCAATCGCGTCACCACCCCGGACATACGGATGGGCCAGGATTTCGATCATCATGTCCTTGGCTGTCACATTCTCCGGGATCCGGCCGGTAACCTCGATTTTCACGGACCGTGGCACCTGGAGGCGCACATCGCGGGTCGCCCACGAATTCACCACCGCCGTTGTACCAACGCCGAATGCGACGCACCCAATGGCACCTGAGTGTGGCGTATGCGAATCCGAACCCACGACGACGTGGCCCGGCTGGGCATAGCTACTCAATACTTTCACATGGCAGATCGCTTCGCTTCCCACGCGACCGGCAAGCTCGCCGTGTAACCGGACACCCTTGCGGGCCGCAAACTCCTTCTGCCGTTCATTCAAACCGTTGGCCGCATCTAATAGACCTTGAGCCTTGCGCTCCTCGGTCATTACCTGGTCGAGAAATGCCAGATGGTCCCGGAAGAAGTAAATGCTATCGGGATCGTTGAGACCCGCGTCAGGACCCGCGAAGTCATCCCAGAACGCAGACGCCATAGGCGTGACATACTCATGGCTGAACCGGATATCGGTTCGCACGAACCCGGCGTCACCCGGCTTCACGGCGGGAACCCCCAGTTTTTCCTGTGACAGATCCTCGACCCAGTGCTTCGCCAGAATTTTCTCGGCGATCGTCATCGGTCGATCTTCCTGCGTCACCGGTTTGGGCACCGTGACCAGGCCCTTCAGGCGGGCAACGGCGTAGTCCAGCAGACCGCCGTACTCGATGATGTCGCGCTGAATCTGTCCCGTACCCTCGGTAAACATTGACAGCGGCATTTCTTCACCGCGACGGATCCGGTCGATGACCGAAAAGTCTGTCGTCGTCAGGACACCAAGGTTCTCGCAGTTCTCCCTGTAAATTCGCTCGATGTTCTCGGCGATCACTATCCGAATGCCTGCCGCGCGCTCGGCGTACGGCGAGGCCTCCCGGCTCGATCCTTTTCCGCGACGCTTGCCTGACACAGCCGCAACGAATCCGCCATTCAGGATATCGTCCTTACCGACCGGGAATTCACCGTTGCAGAGCAATCCGACGTAGGGATACTGGCCAAGTTTCTCATCGTAGTAGTAGCACACCCATGCGGGTGTAATTTCGTCTGTGCTGATGTCGTCGCGCAGAGGAATCGACGGATCCCAGTCGAGGTCTTCGCCGGCCAACTGACGACGGATCAACTCTGGATCTTCGGTGAGAAACAGAATTCGCCCCTGGAGCTTCACGGTATCGGGGCGCTTGGCGACAGTTCTATTCAGTAGTTTATCGAGCATTAGTCGGAGCTTGAGTGTTTGTTTGATTGTCCATTAGAATCGATTGGAAACCTACTCCCGGATCCGCGGGGGAGCGAATCCGGTTCTTGAACATATACCGGATAAACGGGTAGATTTCTGAAGCTTGGACCTATCCGGCTTTCTGACCTGACACCATGGGGACACGATGCATATTCCAACCAGGATTTCTGTACCGTTTGCTGCCCTGCTTTCCCTGTTTGTTTTCACTCTGGGCACTCCCATCCAGTTGGCCTCTCAGGACCTGCCTGAAGGTGTCACACAGGGAGCCAGTGTCGAGGGAATTACTGAGTATCAACTCGACAACGGGCTGCGGATCTTGCTGTTTCCCGATCAGAGCAAGCAGCAGATCACGGTCAACATCACATACCTGGTCGGCTCCCGGCATGAAGCCTACGGCGAGACCGGCATGGCCCACCTGCTGGAGCATCTGGTCTTCAAGGGGACGCCGGATCACCCGGATATTCCCGCTGAGTTGACCGAGCACGGCGCGTTTCCCAACGGTACTACATGGTTCGACCGGACGAATTACTACGAGACATTTCCGGCCACGGAAGAGAATCTGGTCTGGGCACTGGACCTCGAGTCGGACCGGATGGTGAACTCGTTCATCGCGGCCGAAGATCTCGAGTCCGAGATGACTGTCGTACGGAACGAGTTTGAGTCGGGAGAGAACAGCCCTGTTGGCGTTCTGGGCAAGCGACTGTCGTCGGTGGCTTTTGCCTGGCACAACTATGGTAACTCAACGATCGGTGCACGTGCGGACATCGAAAACGTGCCAATCGAGCGCTTGCAGGGATTCTACCGGAAATACTATCAGCCGGACAATGCGGTTCTCGTGGTGGCCGGTCGAATTGATGAGGCGCGGACGCTCCAATTGATCGTCGAGGAGTTCGGTTCGACTCCCCGACCCGATCGTACAGGGGCGAATCAGTTATTCGAGACGTACACGGCAGAGCCTGCCCAGGACGGTGAGCGCAGCGTCACGTTGCGCCGGGTTGGTGACGAGAAGATTGCGATGGTCGCGTATCACATCCCGGCGGGATCGCATGAAGATTATTCCGCAATCTCGGTGCTCTCACACATTCTGACTACGAGACCGGCGGGTCGGCTTTACAGTCGCATTGTTGAGCCCGGTCTGGCGGCAAGCACGTCTGCGTTCAGTTGGAGGTTCAAGGAACCCGGGCTTCTGAGGGCTACCGTTCGAGTGCCGAAGGACCAGGACCTGGAACCGGCCGCTGAAGAAATGCTGGCGACTCTGGGCTCGTTTGTCGACGAGCCACCGACCGAGGAAGAGGTGGAGCGGGCAAAGACGGACTACCTGAAGAACATCGAACTCGCATTCAACAATCCGCAGGGTATCGCGCTTCAACTCAGTGAGTGGACGTCGATGGGCGATTGGCGAATGCTCTTCTTGCATCGAGATAGGATCGAAGCTGTCACGCCGGACGCCGTGCGGCGTGTGGCGGCCACCTACCTGCGGCCGTCCAACCGGACACTCGGATATTTCTACCCGGTAGACGAGACTCCTGAACGCGCGGAGATCCCCGCAACCCCGGATGTCGCCGCGCTGGTCGCAGGCTACACCGGTCGTGAAGCCGTGGCCGAAGGTGAGGCCTTCAATCCGACGCCTGCCAACATCGACGCCCGGACACAGCGTCTCGAGTTCGACAGTGGGTTTGAACTGGCGCTCCTGCCCAAGGAAAACAGGGGCGACGCGGTGACCGTGAGCCTGTCACTCCGTTTCGGTACAGAGGATGGCCTGCGCGGACAGGCAGCAGCCGCTGGACTCGTCCCCGCCATGCTGAGACGGGGCACGGCATCCCGCTCTCGTCAGGAGTTTGAAGACGAGCTTGATCGCCTGAAGGCTCAATTCGGCTTTGGGGGCGGAGTTCTGAGCGCAAGCGGAAGCATCCAGACTACTCGCGAAAACCTGCCTGCCGTTCTGGAACTGGTGAATGAGATGCTACGGACCCCCGCGTTCGACGAGGCGGAGCTCGAGACGTTGAGGCAAGAAAATATGGCGGTGATCGAGCGCCAGATGTCGGAACCACAGCCACTGGTGGTCAATGTTTTTCAGCGGTTGCTCAACCAATGGCCGGAAGATCATCCGCGCTACGTTCCGACGCTGGAAGAGCAGCTGGCCCGGCTCGAAGCCGTGACGCTGGCCGACGTGCGAACCTTCTGGGAGCGGTTCTATGGTGCGCAGGGCGGTACGATGAGCATCGTTGGTGACTTCGACGCGGAAGAAATGACCGCCCTGGCCGACAACATATTCGGCTCCTGGACCTCGCCAGAAGATTACACGCGCGTGGCCGATCCTTATCGGGATATTGCGAAAGCGGACCAGGACATTGAAACGCCGGACAAGGCGAATGCGATGATGATTGCCGCTCAGCCTGTCCGTATGACAGATGCCGATGACGATTACCCGGCGCTTACGCTCGGTAACTACATGCTCGGTGGAGGTTTCCTCAATTCTCGGCTCGCTACGCGGATTCGGCAGGAACTGGGGCTGTCCTACGGCGTCGGATCACAGTTTGCGGCATCTCCGCTGGATGACTCCGGTGTGTTCTTGACCTTCGCGATCTTCGCCCCGGAAAACGCGGATGCGGTTGTCGAGGCTTTTGAGGCCGTTATCAACGAAGTCCTCGACGCAGGATTTACCGAAGAAGAGATCGAAGCGGCCAAGAACGGTCTTCTCGACGCGGCTCAGAATGGCAGGGCGAGCGATGGAACAGTAGCAGGTCAGCTGTCTTCTCAGCTGTTTACGAATCGCACGTACGAATTCACCGCGAATCAAGAAGCCGCCATCCGGGCGCTTTCAGGCGAGCAGATCCTCGCCGCAATGCGGCGTCACATCGACCTGACCAGGATCTCGATCGTTCGGGCCGGGGACTTCGCTGCTGCTGCTGAGGAAGAACCCACGAGCTAGCGGCGTGACGATTTCGTATGAGGACTTCGAGCGCGTGGAAATTCGTGTCGGCACGATCGTCGATGCTCAGGAGTTTGCGCGCGCTCGAAAGCCGCTGTATCGGTTAACGATCGACTTTGGTCCTGAGGTCGGTGAGCGAGCATCGGCGGCCGGACTTCCATCTAGATACAGCCTGGACGACCTGGTCGGAAAACAAGTGGTCGCGGTTCTGAACCTGGGTCCGCGAAACATTGCTGGGTTTCAATCCGAGTGCCTTACGCTCGGTATTCCGGATGCGCAGGGTGAGACGATTCTGCTGACTCCGACACACGAGGTTCCCAATGGTGGTCTCCTCTTCTGACCATGCTGATCAAATACCAGAGGGCTACGAGGCCCTGACCTCGGACGCAGGCGCGTACGAGGACCCGTTGCGCCTGGTGTTCCACATCAAAGGGAAGCGCGTGCCCGAGATGATGAATGGGCTCGTTACGGCTGACCTTGTTTCCGTCCACGGTGACGCGGCATTTCCCACCCTGATTCTTACTCCAAAGGGCCGCGTGCTTGCCGATGCGGTCGTGATCCGTATTGCCGGTGAGATCTTGCTCGATATACCAGCGGCCGCCTGGTCAGACCTCGAAAACCACTTCAGCACCTACCTGCCGACCCGGTTCGCTCAGCTCGAACCGTCGGAACTGCGCGTAGTCCGGATTCATGGACCCCGCGCCACCGAGCGCGAACGAACCGACCCGATCCTGTTTGCCCTGGATCATCCCGTCTATTCGGAACGAGACGGATCACACCGGGCTGTCGCGGCTTTCCGTGGTGGGTTCGCCGTTCGATTGGTCGAAGGGTTCGACCTCTATCTCCCGGCTGATCATGCCCACGACCTTGACCTCCCGAACGTAAGCGAGGAGGCCTGGGGAATCTGGCGAATCGAGCGCGGAATACCCCTGTACGGACAGGATATATCTCTGGAGAATCTTCCCCATGAAACTGACCTTGTGCCGGAGTGTGTGAGTTTCGCCAAAGGTTGTTACACGGGGCAGGAGGTTCTCGCCCGTATCCACTACCGCGGACATGTAAACAGGAATTTGCGAGGGGTTCATCTGGTTGGACCGACGACCGGGCTCGCCCTATCTCCCGGCGATGAACTGACGGTGGATGGAAAAACCGTAGGCACGGTAACATCGGGCGCGCTATCGCCCGTTCACGGTTGGATCGGCCTTGCGTACGTGCGCCGTGAGATCGAGCCGGGAACCAACGTCATCGTGCAGCGAGACGGACACGATGCCGACATTCCCCTGTACGCAAGGGTGACGGACCTGCCGTTCGCGTTGTAAGGGTGCGGGTTTGCCCTTCCGGGGTGCATATTGTTGGCAGATGTTGGCGGGCCTTTGTGACTGCCTGCTTTCCTTAATCTCATGGATCCGCACATGGCGCGCTCGATCCTGATCGTTGATGACGACGCCCGCATCAGGACCTCACTGGCGCAAGGACTCCAGAAGGTCAGCGATGACGTGCGGACCGCCGAGGACGCGGAGGCAGCCCTGGCCTCTTTTTCCCATGCACCCCCTACCGTTGTCGTGGCCGATGTCCGCATGCCCGGTATGGACGGACTGGATCTGCTCCGAGTCCTGAAGGAGCGAGCACCCGACACCTCGGTCATCATGATGACGGCATTCGACGATTTGCCGACGGTTGCCACCGCCATGCGAGAAGGGGCCGTCGAATTTCTGGTCAAGCCGATCGACCTCCACCAGCTCTCGCGCGTGATTGAACGGGTGTTCGAGGACCGTGAAGCCAGGGCCAGGGCTGCGGTGAAAACAAATACGAAGACCGTTACCAGCGATGCGATGAACCTCATCGGCCACCATCCGTCGATGAGAGTCACCTTGCGATGCCCTATGGTTGGGAACCGGATGGCTGGCGGCGGCGCCCTTACGCCAAGGACGACTCAAATATGCATGCCGCCGGCGGAATGATGACAACGACTGCTGATCTGGCGCGCTGGTTGATCGTGAACATGAACGAAGGCCGAATCGACGGCCGACAGGTGCTGCCTCCATCGGTTGTCGCGGACGCCCACACGGTTGTTGCGGATAACGACGACGCCTGGGGTCCTTTTTCGCGAGACGGATACGGGCTTGGTTGGCA
>JBDHMQ010000075.1:0-7420 GCA_039656095.1 Gemmatimonadota bacterium
CCCCAGAAGACCTGCAGGAACTCGAGGCCCGCCACATACGGGAAGAGCAACTGCTCCCGAATGACTGACGGTGCCTGCGCAAGCTCAGGCATCTCCGCGCCCGCGCTGAATGGGTTGTCGCCAAGGGTCTCGCCAAGCGGAGGGGCCTGGGTGAGATCCACGGCAGTTCCGAGTTGCCGCTCCATCATCCACTCCACCATTACGAAGGTGGCATGCCCTTCAATGGCTGCCTGAAACGCCATTCCGGCATCGTTACTGTCCCGCGTAGCCGTCATGAGGGAGTCCAGGTCTGTCTACTGATCCTGTAATGCATGCACCATTTCATGCACGAGAACCGCATCGGCCTGGTCGGCTGACACCCCTTCTACTACGAACAAAGTATCGGATGCAGGATCGTAGAATCCAACGACCTGCTCGAGCAGCAACCTGCTCAATAGAGGCTCAAGGTCGAGAGACTCCGGTACGAGACCCAAACGAGCATAAACCCGCACCAGGTTCCGTATGCGGTCCCCCGCGAACTGCTCCTCCAGTTCCTGCTTCAGGTAGACCTCGAGTGACTCTTGAGAACGTACACCAAGCTTCAGCGGTTCGCGGGCCGGCAATCCACTCAGCCGCTCCACATCGCCCTGGAGCTCGGCTGCCCGGGCCCTCACGCTCTCGCTGTCGAAACTATCGAACCCTCCCGACCGGTCCTGTGGAGAGCAGGAGACCACGGTAAATGAAATTGCCCCCAGGACACCGCACATCCAAGCGCCGCGCGAACATCTCACCCTGAAATCAATCCCATGCTTGTCAGCATTATTCCTCCGCTGCCCGCCTTGCGTGAGAGATCCCCGACCTGTGCAGCCGCGTGACCGTCAGATGCCGGTACAGTCCAATCCGGCGCCAACTCGGCGAGCGGTGAAAGAACAAATGCACGGTCCCGCAACCCTGGATGCGGCACAATCAAATTCGGCTCAGAGATCACATCCCGACCATACAACAACAGATCCAAGTCGAGCGAGCGTGGACCGTACCTCTCGCCCCCGGGCAACCGCCCGGCGCTTCGCTCAAGATCCTGCAGGGCCTTCAGCAGTTCCTGCGCAGTCACCAGAGTGCGGCCTGTACAGCACGCATTCAAGAACAAAGGCTGGTCAGCTACGTGCACAGGCTGAGTCTCGTACACATTGGAGTATCGCAAATCAGTGAGAAGTTCAGCGAGGCCATCCACACCGAGCCGCAGGTTTGCTGCCCGTTCACCCACATTAGATCCCAGTCCCACGGCTATCCACACAGGATCCCGCTCAGGCTCATCCCTCGTTTTCGATCTGCCCAACACCATGGTCACCCCCACAAAAACAAGAACGGGAGCCCCTCTCGGGACCCCCGTTCCAGCACTGGGCTCGTCAAGCCCGTTACATCACTACTTCTGCTCGATCGATTACGGCACAACCGTCATCGTGAGCGTGTACCTCGTGAACTCCGTCGCGCCGTCATAGGCATTGACCCGGACGGCATAGGTACCCGGTGCAAATGTGCACTGACCCGCCTCTGGTACATTGCCGGTCGCAAGTGCGAAGCACGCATTGTAGCTGCCCGGCGGTTGGGCGGTATGGAACAGCAGATCCAGATCGCCGCTTGATCCGACCCAACTTAGGCCCAGATCCACCGTCACTCCGGCAGCTGGCGACCACATCCAGAAGTCGTCGACATCGCCGGCGCCGCCATCAAACCAGTTATCGATCACAACGGGGAACGCTGGCAAGGCCGGCGCCGCTCCAAAGGTCTGGTTGGGCTCAAAATCGTCCGTGTCGCGCGTCACTGCCACTGCCGCCGAGAATCCGCCAAGCGGTGGCGCGATTGAGCTACCCACGGTCACTGCGGTTGCACCTGCTGCTCCAGGCGGCATCACAAAGGTCGCCGTGGTAGCATCGATGACGGTCCATCCGAGCAGGGCGTCACTCGAAACCTCTACCCCGTCCACAAACACTGCGTGTGGTCCGACCAGGAATCCTGTGCCGGTCAGGGTGATCAAGTCACCCGCATCTGCATTTGCCACATCAGCAGACAACAGCACTGGAACCGGAACTCTGACCGCGATCGTAACGGAATTCGCCGAGGCCACGGTTACGCCAAACTTCGTCCAGGTGGCCGTGATCGTCGCAGAACCCGCTCCGTCGGCAGTCGCAACGCCCGCCGCGTCGACGCTGATGACCCCAGTGCTGCTGGAGGTCCACGCGAGGTCGGCAGGGTCCAGTGGTCCGACCGGTACTCCGCTGCCAAACACGGCCGCTGAGAGCTGCGTAGTCGAGAACACATTCATCGTATCAGGCGCCACCAGAATCTCGAGGCTGTCTGCCGCCACCGAGACTCCGACCGAAGCGGTCAAGCCAGCGCCGGTGAGCGTGATGCAAGTCGTACCGAGGGTAGTCCCCGCGGTTACATCGAACCGACCTGGTGGAATCACCTGGGGTTCGTTGTCGGCAGCAACTACTACCGTAAGGGTAGCGGCGCCGCAGGTCGCGTCGATCGCCGCGGTGATGTCGTCCCAAGTCGGGCGACTTCCCTCGTCGACCGTACGAGACTCCAGGAGCGTCGTCTCGCCAGACTCCATGATCATTGTCGACGGATTTGTCGTGATCATCGCCGCTGCTCCATCTTCAAACTCGAGCGGATTGTCGTCACATCCGGCCAGCCCAAGCGCCAGGAGCGCAACCGCGCTGAGCCCGACATTTCGTACCAAGCCAACTCTCATGGTAACCTCTCTCTCGAAGTGACGCCGTTCCGCGGACGTGCGCCGGTAGTTCGCCCCCGGCTTAGAACCGGGGTTGAATGCCGAATTTGGTTGACAGATCTCGGGCTGCTTCCCGGCCAATCCGTCCCTGCCAATCGGCCAGGGACTGCATATTGGGATCTGTCGTAAAAATCATTCTCCACACGCTGAACTGGTTTTCCTCAACAAACATATACAAGAATCCGGTCGAGTGATATGACCAGATCTCGTATGGGACCTCGCCCTGAAGATTGCTTATTCCACCAACGGATCTCGAATCCGATCCGGACGGCATATGGTTGATCAGCCTTTCGCTCGGTTCGCCCCAGCGCAGGTAGATGCGGCCCGCATCTGTCGTCCAGGGCGGCCGCTCACCGGTACCGATCATTTCACCGTACAGCATCCGCACTCGACCGATCCGAACCAAGTACTCGTCAAGAAGCGAGTTTCGGTTCGGATCGACGTCTTGATCTCCACTCCTGAAAAATTCAATTAAGAACCGGCGTTTGGCATCCGTTGGAAGCGCTACAAAGACCTGGCGTTGACTCTCGCTGATCAGGTACCCGACCCCCCCGAACGAATCCAACAACTCTTCATCCGAGAGAGAAGCGAAATACCGTGACTCGTAGGATATTTCCTCTCGACCTAGCACTGAACTTGGTTCGAGTACTCGGAACGGCGCGTCACGACTGGCGAGCTTGTTTCCCTCACTGATGTCCAGCCTCATCACATAATCCCCGGGAGGTAGTCCAGCTAGAGCCAGTCGGCCTGCAAACGGGGCTCCCCCGACGGGTACGTCAACCTGGCTTGCCGGAGTCCTGTAAACCTCCTTGCCGGTATCGTCAATTACTACAGCGACGACTGCTGCCGTTGCCGGCTCATCACCACCGTACAACTCCACATAATAGGCCAGCCGAGGTTCTTGAGGGAGCACTGAGGTCCGTGCAACTGCCGCGATTCCGAAGCCTCCGTGAGTGATCGACCAGCTCCCGCCCCCCTCATCATCCAGCTTCTCCACACGGTCTGCCAGGAACAGGTCCGATGCAACTGGTATTGCCGCGTAGGCCTCGATGGTAAGGCGTGCCAGAGTACCCAGATCCGGGGCGTCCGTGGGATATGCACGAAGTTCGACTTCGTACGTTCCCGCCGTCACACCGAATCGGAACGGCTCTAGCAAGGTGGAGGTTTCGATCTCGGCATATGCCGCAGCCCTCTCGCTCAGGTTTCTCTCCCAACTGTCCCTGTAAAGCTGTGTATTGTCTGAGTCGAATACCGTCAATTCGAACCTGTATGCCCCTGTGGTTCCACCAGCCAGGATTGACAAGGGGACATGCGCCAAACCGTCGACCACGGTAAGGTCGCCGGCAGTCCAGGTGCGCAACAACGAAGTTTCGAGTTCCGGATCGGACGTCTCCTGCGCAACGGCAGGAACTACGGACCACCAGACTAGCGCAATCAACGCCAGTCTGGTGAACCCGTTGCCGAACATCATCGACCGATTCAACTCCCTAGTCTCCAGCCCTTATTGCCAACCGAACGTCACGCTGAACACGTCCACGGTACCAAGCACACCGAAGTGACGGAACGCGTAGTCGAAATTGATGCGGTACTGGTCAGCGAGGCGGTAAAATATCCCGCCACCCACACCCAGGCCGTCTGGGCCCCCTGCTGCGGCCAACGCGCCAATTGCGAAGTCCTCATCGGTGTCAGGCTGCGTCGTGTAGGATCCACGAAGTGCCGCACCAATCGGACTCACATCACTCATCCACTCAAACTCGCCGCCGAACCCGAAGTACGGATTCGTATTGTTTGGCTCCACAAACTCGGAGAGAATCGTGAACCGCGCGTTGTCTGCTGAAATCAGGTCATAGGACAGGCCAGCTCGGAACATACGCGGTAGTGGAAATCCGTCGGTCACGATTTCGGCGAAAATCGGATCCACACGCTGATCGGGTAGCGACGGGGTTTCAGTGCTGCCGTTGAAGTCCCGGAAGCGCAGCGCGTCGCCCGCATGACGCAGGTTACCACCCAGATTCTGGACTACGAATGACAGCGCGATCGGCTTGTCACCCAACTCGGAATGGAAGTTTACTCCGAAGTCAAATGCCACGGTCGACGCGGAAGCGCCCGCCAGAGCGCCGGTCGCAAGGTCATCGTTGATGAACTTGATGCTGAAGCCGGCCGAAAAACGATCAATGAACGCATGCGCAAGCGAAAGCGTCGCTACTGTCTCGCTGACCCCATAGAACTCACCGCTATCGCCCTGCTCGTCGACCACCGTAAAGATCGGTTGATCCGAGAAGCCGAAGTGGCCTAGAGAGAAACCGAAGCCGAAGTCGCCGTCGCCGAACGGAAACGCCAGGCCTGTCCAGTAATAGTCCGTGTCGGCGAAGTACGGCATAACCGTAAGATTCGCCTCGGGACCGGCCATAAACGTCAGTCCCGCCGGGTTGTAGTGCATTGAGGTGACATCGTCTACGATGGATGAAAACCCGCCCCCGAGGGCCATACCCCGGGCGCCAGCGCCAAACTGAAGAAACTCGGCTGACGAACCACCAAACGACGTGTTGTCACTTTGAATTTGAACCGGGTTGTCCTGCGCCCAGAGCAATCCCGGCAGGGCAACCGTCGCAACAAGCGCGATCGCCATTCTGCTGAGTAACCGCATGAAATCCTCCTGAGGAGCTGGTCGATGCCGGTGGGGGCATCCGCCCCCACCGGTGCTCGCTACTGCGTCAATTAGTTACTGCCCGCCTGGTTGATGATAGTGAACTTCCCAACGTGCTCGTCGCCTTCCGGCGTGACCACATGGAAGAAGTAGACTCCGCTAGCCACGAACTGCTGGTTGCGGTTTCTAACACTCCAGACAGCCCGTCCACCCGCGGTAAGGTCGTCGTGAACAATGACGTCAATCAAGATTCCCGTCAGCGAGTAGATCCTGATCGTCGCTTCCGGCGGCAAGTTGACAAACATCAACTGTTTTGAAGTCGGCGCCAGATCGTACAGACTCGTACCAAGGTAAGGATCCGGTACCGTGTGAATTGCCGCCAGGTCAACCGGTCCAGAGGCCGAAGTCGCCGCCTCTACGATCCAATTAAACGTCAGGCCTGGAATCAGCATCGGACGTCTGGGCGCGAATCCTTCACCCGCCCAACCACCACCCGGGTCCGTGTCTAATGAGTAGCCCGAAGGATCGTCACCACTGGAAGACGCATCCACTTGGCCGTAGAACGTACGGAGTGTCCACTCCGTACCATCCCCTGGAACGGCCGACGTCTCGAAGATGAACCGATGCCCGTTAACCCACATCCCAAAGCCGCTACCGGTCGTTGGCAGCGCAGCGCCGGCTTCGAGATCGACACTCGTGGTCATGTCCGTGCTTGTCGCCATTACCACCGGCGATGAAGCCATGTTCATGGGCGTCGCTGTCAGGAATTCATCAAACCGCTCAGTGCCGAACGGGTTGCAAGCGCCACCATCAACCTGCCGGATGACTTCCAACGCACCATCGATGTAGTTGAAGTCGTGCCAATCCAGAACACCGTTGTCGTTTGCGTCAGAAATGAATCCGAACACGCCCGGACTCGCCCGAGTCGAGAAGTTGATCGGTACGTTATGCACCACATCGCGGGCAGTAACCGTACCGCCTGACCATGTGAACACGATGTCCGCCGCACGATCGTTAAACGCCATTGCCCGATTCATGCACTGCCTCGAGAAGGCGACGGCGTCGCTGTATCCCACATCCGATGCGTCAATCGGTGTGTACGCCTGCGGGGTAAATACCGTATCTATCCCACTCAAGTGGCCGGCTCGACGATACTTCGTCGGATCCTCAATGGTGTTCACCGCACCGTTGGCTGAGTTTCCATCAAACCAGCGCGGGCCAGTATGCAACGCACCGTTACGCCGAGCTTGCGCGCCCGAAGCCGCACTGTTGCCGAACGCTTCTCCCACACGGACGTTAGTCGTCGCGAAACCTGATCCCGACGGAATACCGAATGCGTCGAGCGCATCCTGATCGAACTGAACTGTCGCGGCTACGACCGAGAGGTCAAACACGCTGATCCCGCCAAACGCATCCCACCATGGGTTGTATCCGTTAATGACTGACTGCGACGCCGCTCCGTCGACGGTCGTTGTCAGATACATGTTCCAGCAGGCACCAAGGTGACTGGCGATCCTGGTCTCCGGTCCGGCGGCGAAACACTTACCGCTCGCTGATGGCGGAAATTCCTGAGTTCCGCCCGCGATATTACCGGTAGCTTCAGCCCGAATGCTGTCGATCGTGACCTGCAACGACAGCGTCGGCAACAACCGTGGAAGCAACGGCGCGAAGCTCGACGTGTAAGCATCCGTCGGCGGCATCGGACCGCTGAAGATACCCGTGCCCGAGTCAATCGTCGGGCCCGGCGAATTCGGATTCAAAGCGACGCCGTCATCTCCCGACATGAACGTCATAAGTTCGGCGTCCACAACGTTCGGGGCATCGGCCCTCGGAATCGTGCTTTGGGCCACACGTGCCGACCTCAGCGAGTGAGGCCCGGAAGACAGCGAGTTAACGTCGAAAGCGCTCACTGAATAGAAATACGTGAAGTTGTTCGTTACGGTATTGTCCTGGTATACGAACGGAACGCCGCCATCTGTCAGCGGGACCAGTGCGCCCCC
>JBDHMQ010000076.1:0-10782 GCA_039656095.1 Gemmatimonadota bacterium
CGGAAACCCCACAGGCAGTCTACACGGGGCAAACACCCTGGCGCTGGCAGACCTGGACTCCGATGGAGACAGTGACCTGTTCTGGGGAGATTTCTTTGAGGCAGGGCTGCTGTATATCGAAAACGAGGGCACATGTAAGAGGCCGGATCTGGACGGCGAACCGATACAGTTCCCTCCGAACAATCCGTTGCTGACAAGTGGCTACAATGCTCCCGCGCTCGCGGACATGGATGCCGACGGCGACCTGGACATGTTTGTCGGGGTGCTTGGCGGAGCGTTCAATCCCAACCGCACGACGATCGACAACCTGTACTACCTCGAACAGATGACGTCCGGAGACTTCGAGATCCGGTCCAGTCGGTTTTTTCCGTCAATCGACGTCGGCAGCGAAAGTGTACCAGTCTTCGTCGATCTGGATTCCGACGGGGACTTTGACCTGCTGGTCAGCAACAAGCTCGAGCAGGCGGGTCGCACGACGGGGCACATGTATCGGTTCGAGAACACGGGAACGGCCAGTGCGCCGGAGTTCGAACTTCGCGGTAAGATCCCGATTGAGGGTTCCTTTCATTACTCGCCGGCATTTGGCGATCTGAACGGTGACGGCGAAGCCGACATGATACTTGGAAACTGGCGTTCGAATCTGACTCTTTACTGGGGTCGTGGTGGAGAATTCGAAGCCGATTCCACGTTCGACATGGCGCTCACCCGCGGAACGAATGGAGCACCCACTCTCGTGGACATCGATGCGGACGGAGATCTGGACCTGTTTGTTGGTGAGGCTTCCGGCGAAGTGAATTTCTATCGTAACCAGGGATCAGGAGAGCGGCCGGAATTTGTACTGGAATCGGATTCGTATGATGAGATCGATGTGGGGCGCCGTAGCGTTCCGCGGTTCGTCGACTTGGATCGGGACGGCGATCAGGATCTGATTCTAGGCTCGGAGTCCGAAGGCATCCTGGTATACCGGAATGATGGAACGGCCACTCAGCCGGATTTCACGGGGGTGGGTCGACTGCCTGTCGACGTTCCACCTTTCGCCGTACCCGCCTTCGTCGACATCGACGCCGACGGAGACCTTGAGCTGTTCGTCGGTGGCAACGGAGGGGGCGTCCTCTACTTCGAGAGCGTCACAGACTGACCACCAGGGAAACGGTGATCTGTGTGTCTACTTCATTGAGCGGCGTGAAGACAGATCCGATGACAGTACCGGCCGGTGCGTTGAGTAAATCGACTTGTTCGAGCGCCGGTTGATTGTCGAACAGAAGCTTCAGGCCCGTTTTCAAAGCCAGGACATTACTGATCGCCACGCCAATCGAATTGTCAAACTCCGCTCGTAAATCCTCGGTGTCGGACAGGTTCTCATCTATCACGAGGTGGCTCAAGAACTCCGCCGTTTCCGTAACCTGTCGCTTGTATTCCCAGGTTAGCCGCAGGCCCCCGAAAGTCCCGGTCTCACCAATGATGCGATCTTCGCGTGCGATCGTCGCACCAAGGTCGACATCAAATGTTGTGCGGTCACTTGAGACCAGATTAATTCCAAAACCGGCCGCGCCGACCCAGAGATTGTCGATACCGGAGAATCGGTTACGAGTCCAGCCGCCCGAGCTATAGGCGTAGGTGCGATCCGACAGCTCGTGGTCAAAGCGCAATTCCGCAAAGTAATTTTCCGCCGTCGTTTCCCGGTCAATCTGTTCAGAAACTGTGAAATCTGCTTGACCGGTGCCGACCGCCGTCCGCGTAATTGTTCCCGACTCCACCCTGATTCCCCCGGCATCCAGTCTGAGCCTGGAGGAATCGAAATTCCTTGTCAGCGCGTTTCTCACGCCTAGAGAAGTGGACTCGGAATTACCCGATGTCAGCACGAACGACACTTCGGCCTTGTCCGTCCAGCGGGGAAGGGAGTCGGACTCCTGGGCTGCAATGAAGTGCGGTAAAGACGTAAAAAGCGCGAGAAGAATTAGCGAACTGCGGACGGACACACGAAACATTGGCGGGTCACTCAATTTCATGCTGATCAGGGGACAGTCTGCGAGCGCAGACGGTATCATTGTTCCCTATTCAACCACAAACCGGGGACATCGGCAAGGTCTTGGAAAGTACCTGTGCTGAAGTGCGGCTCAGGGTGCGCCAACGTCCTCGATCTTCATGCCCTCGGGCGTACCGTCATAGTGCAAAACGAAGCGTTGTCTCGTAGCCGATTCGGGACCTTCCGCCGCGCGTACAGATACCGTGAGACGATAGTGTCCCGCGGGATACTCGAGCATCATACCGGAACTGATTTCGAGTGGAGTGACGAGGCGGAGCCTGGGCTCATCAAAGTACGTCAGGACCAACGGCAACTCACAGGATGTCTCTCCAGCGGCCACATTCAGCCGGGCCGTTGAGCCGACTCCCGACCAGGGAAGTTGGAGAGAAAACGGAAATCCCGGATGTACCTGCCACAGCATGCCATCAAAATACTCCAGGCGTTCAAGCAGGGCTTCGCACCCTCGCGCTGCTTCAGCGCCCGTATTGACGAGCTTCAACATCCAGACGAGAACATGACGGTTGCCGAATCGAAGACGCTGCGGTGCCGCTCCAGGATCAACACGCAGGCGTAGTTTCGGCATACGGCGCATCTTGATTACACGGCGCGCCTGCAGACTGGCGGCTCCTGAAACAGCAAGCATAACAGCGAGGTCCGTCATTGCCCCATCCTCTTTCTACTGAAATGTCGTCCGAAAGCCGGCTAGCGACTATCGGACGATCTTTTCACCCATGCGGTCGATCCCAATGAGGAGCAAGAATCCTGCCGTTGCGTCGAGTCAACAGGTAATACGGCGTCGCTGCCAGAACGACAGGTGATAAACAAGTACAGGATAACCGGTTAGCTATTATGCACACACTATCGTCTATGGTCGTGTCGACGTTGTGCGGCGTCATGGATTTGACGTTGTTTTGGAGTACGATTCCGAAAAATCTGCAGGATGCTGTCCAAGAACTAGCGGGAGCGTTGGTCGTCGGAATCACTGCTTGGCCGATCCTCCGGGCCCGAAGGTTCACCCTTGTGATGCACGGCACATGAGACTACTGGCAGACCTGGGTACCGCGGTAGTTCTGGATGTGTCGTTGCCGCCCGACAGAGCAGGAACCACGAACCACGTGCGCTGAGGATCAGTCTTGCATGCAAACAATGCCCACAAAGGCCGGGGTCGGTGCGTATCATCTTCTTTCGGTGTTCGGATTCATCATGCCTGTCCATTTGGATCGTGCAGACCGATCTTGCAACTCATGAAGGATACCATTTTACCTGATGATCAGGCAGGTAGATCAACCAATATCCGACCCAGCCGGATGGCAATCTCGATCGGACTCCCTGCAGTGGCCCTTCTTCTCGGAGTTGCCCTGGCATTCTACATGACGCCGGGGTCTGGTTCCTCAGATGCTCCAGTTTTGGCATTCTACATGACGCCGGGGTCTGGTTCCTCAGATGCTCCAGTTTCTCAAGTCCCGCAACCAGTTGTTGCTGTGCTGCCGTTGATTGATCTCGACGGCTTGCGCAACGAGGCATTCAACCAGGGATTCATCGACGAAGTCGGCGCTGGACTCGCGATGGTCCAGGGTCTGGAACTCCGGGGACGCTCATCCGCACAGACCTTTACCGATGTGAACCGTGATGCCGGGCTGGCAGGCGCGCTTGTCGGTGCCTCCGTAGTTCTGGATGCGACATCGCGGCGGTCAGCCGGCCGATTCCGCGTTGCGGCACGTCTGATCGATACCAGGTCGGGCGCGGTGGTGTGGTCAGGCGTGCAGGATACAACTCTGGCAGAGTGGTTTGCGGCACGGGATGCTATTGTCGAGGGCGTCTCAACTGCGCTGGGTTTGACCGTGGACGAAGATGTCCGTCGCCGACTCATCAGGCGGCGTACCGACATTGACGCGTTTGGGCTCTATGCCATGGGTCGGTTTGGATGGGCTGAAGGTGAGGGCGGTGACCTACTGGAGGCTATTTCATACTACGATATGGCTATCGCGGCCGACTCATTTTTTTCTCCTGTCTGGACTGCGCTGTCCGACGCCTACGTCACGCTCCCCAGGTTCACACGGTTTCCTGTCGATAGGGTGCGTCAGGAAGGCGCAGCAGCAGTCCGCACTGCATTGTTGATCGATCCCGATGCGGCAGCTGCACATGCGGTGCTGGGTGAAATTCTATTCCTGTACGAGCGTGACTATTCCGGCGGGCGTGCACACCTGGAGCGGGCGCTTGAACTGGATCCCGGCAGTGGCGATGTGCTTGCCAGCCTCTGTGAACTCTCCATATACGAGGGCCGGTTGTCGGATGCAGAAGGGGTCTGCCGGCGAGCGGTCGAAGTCGATGTGTTCGCTTTCCATGGGGCCTGGCTGGAAGCAAATCTCCGCAGATTACAGGGTCACTTCGATGAATCCCTGACTGGCTTGGACAGTCTGAGGAGCATGTTTCCGGACTACGTTCCACTAGCAATGGATGTGTTGCTCACGCGAATTCTTGCTGACGATTCGGTGCATATTCCAGACGAGTTGCATTACTGGGTTGGTCTGTTGGGCGGAAGCGATCAACTGGCCGCTGAATTGTCCGGCGGCAACACCGGTGCGGCGCTGCGTCGTCTCGCTAATGACATTGATCCGGCCCCGTCGGAGCTGGCGGCGTTGAGTTCTCTTTTAGGGGACTACCCAATGGCCCTTGAGGCGGCTGCCAGGGCCGTACGCGAGCGAGATCCGGGCTCCCTGAGATTCGCCGTATTTCCGGAGTTTGCAAGGCTGCGGGAGCTGAGCGAATTCCAGGCTATCCTCGACGAACTGAACCTGCCCGACACGAACGGTCTCTAATCAATCAGGTTGTCGCTTCGATGCCACGACGCGACAGTAGATCTATTCGTAATTGTATGCAGAATAATCTGTTGTGGCATGGCATGACGAATGCAGGTGTACGCTGGTATGAGCGAACGAATCTTCTGGCACTCAGATCCTGACGCGCTTCTGGCCAACGCTGCTCAGGCACTTGAAGCGAAACGGGCGATCGGAAATCTGATCGGCCGTGACTGGGCGTATGTCGACGAGCACCTCGGTGCTGTGTTGTTAGAGACTGTCCGGTTGGTCCCCGAGCGGGCGCAGCGGCGCCGGCGCGACGATCGGAAGTTGGTCGATTGGGTAAGCAGATTGATCGCGGAGATTCCGGCAGATGATCCCTACCGTCCGCAGGTGCTCCGCAGACTCAAGCAGGTATTGTGAAGTCGGCAGAGTTACCGGCCTGAACTTCGATTGCTCTTAACGCGTGGCGCGAGGCCAGCACTCACAACATTCGGCCCTGCTGGATTCAGAAGAGTCCCATACACGAATCCTAGAGGCTTGGCTTTGGCACGTGACACGAGTTCGGCTGAATAGACCCTGAACCAGCCGTTTGGAACGGGCTCGACTCGAACGCTGTCTCCGATGGCGAGATTCCCAACTATGTCACTGCCAGTACTAGCCTGGGCGCGGATCCGTGAACCGATTCGCGCTACGCGCAACTCGCCCCACTCGTTCGCCGATACGACTGCGTTCGGCCGCATGAGTGGGATCGACAGGACGCTCGGAGCGAACATTCCAGTGAGGACTGTTCCGAAAGCGCTCACGACGAAGAACAGCAGCACCAGTGGAACACTTCCACCAGTCCGCTTCGGTGCCTGGGCAGGCCCGGTCCGGGACCGAGTAGCCTGGCTACCGGAGCCATCGTAATCGCACTCCGTGCAATACCGGTTGCCCTTCGCTGCTTCATTTCCGCAGATGGGGCAAGCGTGGTTACTCAGGGTCATATCCTCCACGAATAGCTAGGTCAGTACTTCTCCACGCACGAGTGAAGAGCGAAAGCCGTGCCGTTCTGTTCGCACGCGTGGATCGACATGGTCTAACTGAGTAGGAGATAACGCTTTACATGGAAAATCGTGGGAAGAATACTGGCGGTTGAACCTGTGCTGGGATCCGGAGTGACGACAATGTTTGCACGCAGAACGCAGGATGGTGCGTTCTGCGTCTGCTTCGGGCCAGCATGTGGCCCGAAGCTACAAATTGATTATCCGTCGGATTCCGGCGCACTCACGGCGATACTGGAGCTGAGAAGAGCGCCAACAGAACCACCCAGAATCGGTCCCCAGATATAGGCGAGAGACATCGAACCGAGGCTGAACGCGACGGCAGGATTCAGCACGCCATTTGATGTCTGGGCCGCCCACAGGACACCCAGCATCAAAGATCCCCCAATCACAATTCCGCTCATCGACTCGGGGACCCTACCCAGAACCACAGCAGCGATACCGAATAAAAATATCATCGCACCGAGTGCTTCTGAGGCACCGACGCTCGTTGAATTTGCCCAGGCAAGAGACTCGGGGGCCGCAAACAGGAGGCTGCCGACTCCCATGGCGAGGCCTGCCCCAAGGAATTGCGCCACGATGTACGTCCAGGCCGTCTTCAGGTCGACTTTGCGAATCGCGGCCAGGGCCAGAGTAACCGCCGGGTTGATGTGGCATCCGCTGATCGGGCCGATTGTGTAGACGAACAGGCCGAGAGTAAGTCCTGCGATGACGGGTGTTCCGACGGGAAATCCAGGGCTGTTGATCGAGATGAGAACGGCGAGTGAGAGTCCGAATGTGCCAAATAACTCAGCAGAGAGAGCCTTGAGGTTCACCGGCAACTCCTATAGCAGGGAATGGGTTTTCGAGCGCTAATACCGGAGAAGTGAGGGGGCGGCTTGCGCCCCCTGCACATCCCCAGAGAAGAGAATCCTAGCTGTCGGCTCCGTCATCCTCGACTGGTACTGAATCGTCGTCATCATCAGCATCATGCTCGGCGTGGTCGCCGTCGTCATTTTCGTGATCAGCGTCGTGATTCATCATTGAACCTATCATCGGACCCATGGTCATCTGTCCAATGCCTCCCTCGTCACTGTCGCTCATACAATCCCCGGCCCAGCCGCCGTCTTCGACTGATTCAAGCTCGCATGAGATTGTCATATCCGCGTCCGGCGGCGACCAGCTGTAGGTCACGATGCCTTCGTTCATCGCGAGGTCCGTCATTTCGATCTTTACCTCTTCGCCGTCTGCATCGATGACAAGCCAGGCCATATGCTCTCCGTCGGCCATCGACATCATGTACTTGATGTCCATCGTTTCCTGGTCCGGCGGTGTCATGGTGCCAAGATGGTAGTGGGCCTCGAAAGCTTCCTTCTCGTCGTGCTCCTGGTCGACCGTGTCCTGGGCGAACGCCTGTGGAGCCATGAATACAACGAGAGTCAGGGATGCAACGATACGTACGAGATTGGTCCGCATGAAGGGAGCCTCCTGTGATGTAGTGGTTCAAGCAACAGATTGAACACTAGCGATCACGTTGCCAAACGCCAAGCTCGGGTACTCTCCGGGCAGACAACGAAGCGTTAGCCTGCAACAGAGGACCACGCTGAAACAAAGGGAAGATCTATGCATGTGGTAAGAGGGGTGTTGGTAGGGCTGGTCGTGTGCTTCGTTTCGGTTTCGACACTTTCTGCGCAGGAAGGCCATACCTATGAACCCGGAACGGCCGGTACGCGCGTTCTGGATGGTGGTGGAGGGTTCGCGATCAAAATGCCCGTCGAGGAAGTGAATCTCGGGGGGACGGAACTGGAAATCGGCGAGATCGTATTTCCGGCTGGAAGTCGGGGGGGTGGGCATCGGCACACGTCAATCGAAATCTTCTACATTCTGTCCGGTGAACTCGATCACATCGTTAATGGTGTGTCGCATCCACTCACGAAAGGAATGGTCGGAATCGTGCGAACCGGTGACACCGTCGTGCACCGCGTGACGTCAGACGAGCCGGTGCATGCCCTCGTGATCTGGACTCCAGGGGGTGAAGCGGGACGTATAGCGCCGGGCCTTTCGGAGCGACCGATAGAACCATAACTGACTATCGTTCAAACCCCGGTGGGGTTGCCCTCGGATGCGGATTCGAAAGCGCCGACGGCCCAGTCGGATATTGCCGTGACCGCTAGAATCAGTCGGTCGCCCATCCAGCTGAGTACCTCATCCACGACCGTTCCGTCCAGAAGTCCCGCCCATACAGCAACGAGCGCGAGCAGGATAAAGACCAACGCGGGCTTGAGGATGATGCGTAAAGTCTCTCGGATCGTCAGCCATGCGATCATCGCCAGCAGGCCGAAGAACACGGCCGCGCCAAGCATTGACGAGGGTATCGGGCCAATGTCCAAGGCAAGCACTTTCGTTGGCAGCAGGGCAGGCGCGGCGACGATTCCAGCGGGACCGAAGCCACCGATTACAGTCAACGGAACATGTAGGGGCTGAGCGGTACCTGACAAGTTTCGTGTCGTTGTCATATGCCTGTGATAAGATTGATTCGAGACGAACAAAACACCGTGGAAAGAGAATTGTGAGGAACAAGACGTGAATCTGCTGGCTTTCGATATCGAGGCGACCGGTCTGGATCCATATGAGGACCGAATCCTTGAGATAGCTGTTGTTCGTGTTGAGGACGGCACATTGATGTTCCATGCCTTCTTCAACCCGGGTAGACCCATTCCACCTGATTCTACTGCAGTCCACGGAATCACGGACGAGGCGGTAGTCGGGTGCCCTCAATTCTCCTCATGTGCGGAGGCCATCCAACAGCTGGTGGATGGTGCAGTGCTCGTGGGATTCGTCTCGAGACGATATGACACGCTGATGTTGGATTCAGAACTGCGGCGAGCTGGCCAGCCAGGGTTGGATCTTCCGACGGTCAAGGAAATTGATCTATTTCGCGTATGGCGCGAGTCCGAGCCGCGTGACCTTGAATCGGCTGTCAGGCGCTTTCTTGGTCGTGAGCACGAAATGGCGCACAACGCGATTCCCGATACGACCGTCCTCCCACCGCTGATGCGCGAAATCGCCCGCGTTTTTGGTTATACTACTGAGGATATGATCCGTATCAGTCGGCCCGACTGGGAGGTTGACAGATCGAGTCGTCTGCGCATCGATGACGATTCGGGCGAGGTCGTGTTCAATTTCGGAAAACACCGAGGTCAACCTGCGCGTCTGCATGAAGAATACCTGGAATGGATGCTCGGTGCCGACTTCCCGCTCGACACCAAGGCTGCAATCAAATTGCTCCGGCGGAGTGGTTTTCAGTGGCCGGCAGCAGGCTCCGTTTCCAGCTGAGAGCGACGAGCTAGGAGCCTGATCGACTCGTCGGATGGATGCGGGGAAGGGTCTCGAGTCCGATCCGTTCTCCTACCAGGTTCACAATAACCCCGTCGCCCAGCGAACCGGTCTGGCGGAATGTGAACCGTCCGTCGTCCTCCTGGCGGAAGAATCCTGTAAACGATTCGACGCCAAGCTGATCGACCGCCACCATTGAATCCTGCTCGGCCCGGAGATCCTTCAAGAATGCTGCTTTGACAAAGCATCCGGCCACGCTATTCAATGGAAGCTCTGCCTTCCACGCTTTCGCAGCGCCCTCGACACCCGTCTCATCCTCAGCTCCATACAACCCCATTGGACGCTTGCATTCGGATGGCCGTTCGCCTGAGAACATGGAATCCAATGCACCCGCCGACAGAGCGAGGGCCACGGGCGCCACAAACGCACCCGTCGGCATTGGCGCTGATATGACCTCAGACATATCCATGATCGCCGGCCGGCCAATCGGCGCAGTGGCTCCTTCGCCGATACGCAAGAAAAACGTGCTCATAATTTCGCCGTTCACCTCGAGGTGCACCCGATAGGTACCGGCGAACGGAATCGGCGATTTTCGAATCCGCGCAAGTTCTGCAATGTAAAAAGCTGACTCCAGAATCGCCCGGGCTGGATACTGAATGACCTTGTCACCGGCATTGCGTCGCCAATCAACCAAGTCGCTGACAGCGCTGTAGGGTCGCTCTGCTATCTCAGCCAGAGTGGGAAGGAGTTGATACAGGTCGAACAAATCGTCTGCTGAGAGCTTCGGTTGTCTGCCTTGCATCGGATGATCCCATGGACTGCCGGGAAAGCCCTCCCAAACCGCGCCATATACATCCAGCGTCGGCTGACCGGCCACCCAACCTTCCTGGGGACGCAGACGACCGCGAAAAAACCCAGCCTCACCGACGTGGGACCAGCGCCAGGTTCCGGTCCAGGGGATGGGAGAGCAGTCGTCATCGAATCCCCACGGTACGAGCAGCACTGCCGTGCCGGAAAACTCTGCGCTCGCATCACTCTCGATACGTTGGACTTCTGCTACCTGCCCAAACAGGCCGTCCCCGACCGGAACTGTGTCCTCGCCGGCTACCGCTACAAGAAATTCGACCCCTTCGGTTCGCACCCCGTCGTAGGGCTCGGCGCACACAGGGAGCTGCACAGGAGTGGTGTCCGGGAAGTGGGCGTAGTGGATCGGTGAGTCCGCCGCCAGCGAGACGAGTGCGGCCGGGCCGGCAGCCAGGACCAGGAGTCGGGCATTAACCAACGGAACTTGTGCCGATCTCCAGAGCCTGGTGGAGATGGACATCCCGCTGTGGATACGGCATCGAGATACCCTCTTCATCAAACGACAATTTTACCTCGCGAATTATATCCCACCGGACATCCCAGTAATCTTCCGTATTGCACCAGGGCCGGACGATGAAGTCTACGGACGAAGCCCCCAACTGCGACAGCTTGACCGTCGGGGCGGGATCCTCGAGTACCTTCGGATGTCGACCGACGACCTTGCGAAGAACGGCCTCGACTGCAGCGATGTCATCGGCGTACCCGACGCCGAACTCCATGTCGACGCGTCGGTGCT
>JBDHMQ010000077.1:0-11758 GCA_039656095.1 Gemmatimonadota bacterium
TCGGGGCTGATGAACGCGGCAGTATCCTCGTCCAGGCCAAGTCCGATAGCGAACGGATTGTATGCAACAGCCGTCATCAGTCGGCCGATCCGATCGCGCTCGCGAAAGTGATGGTCGACGATCACCGCGTTGGTCAGGCCAAGACCGGGAGCCAGTGTCACCATATTCGCTCGCGGAGACGATCCTTCGCTGCCGAAGGCGATCATATGCTCGGAAAGGAATCCGGCACCGGCAGACGTACCTGCGATATGCGCTCCCCGCATGCTGAGTTCCCTCAGAAGGCTACCGACCTTGGTCCCGCCGATAGTCGTCGAAAGTCGGAGCTGGTTACCACCGGTCATGAATACGCCGGTCGAGTTTCTCAACTCGTCGAGCCAGTCCGTGCTGTCACAGTCGGCCCGTGTCATGAACGGGAAGTTCCGCACATGGGCGACGCCGATCTCATCAAACAGTCGCTCATACGTCGGACCCGTCTCGGGCAATTCCGACGCGGTCGGGATGATGGCAATGCGAGCGTCTTCCCCCCCGCACATCTGAACAAATCGCGTCAGGATGTTTCGGTCACGCAGCTTCCGCTCGGCGCCGCCGATCGGAATGATGAATCCGCGTCGGAGTCCGTCACGTGTGCGCCCTGAAGCGACAGTGAGTAATGGTTCATTTATCATGAGTTTGTGCCTGTGGCTGATGTCCGACCCGCACATGTTTTCGGGGGGCAGAATATAAGCCGGCGGAGAGGGATCGCTACGTCTAGGACCGGAACCGGTCCCGGGAGCAGAGAGCGGCGCCTGGCCGAAGCCGGGCGCCGCCACTGTTTCACGCTCTAAACTAGACTTGAATTAGAACAGTATGCCACCCGTCAGGACGACCTGTTCAGCACCTTCAGCAACAATGCGAAACTCCGCGAATGGAGTCACGGAACCGCCTTCGAACTGTGTTCCCACGAATAAATTCAGGCCCAGATCCGTGTTGTCGAAATCCGCTCCAGACGAAACGTCCGTAGCCGAAAAGCGCGAAATGTTCAGACCACCCCCGACATAAGGGGACAGTGACGGCGCCTCAGGCACACCGAAATTATAGGCAAGATTTCCGTTGATTTCCCAATAACTGCGGTCGAAATTCGGGTTGTCGTCGATAAAAAACACGTCGAACGTTCCAATGAAGTCCCAGTGTGGCAATGACTCCACGTTGGCGACAATTCTGCCACCGATACCGAAATCTGTATCGTCACCAAAGCTGATCTGCGGACCAAGTCTTACCTGGGCATCCGCGCTTGCAGGCATCATAAGCAGGACACCGGCCATCGCGGCCAGAAGCGAGGGAATACGCATTCTTCTTTTACTCCTTCGGAGGTGGACTCTCGGGTACTCCAACTCTAAATGGAGAAATCACTGCAACTCCGGTGCCTGAGCCCCGGTTCTTGCTAGAACACCAACTCAGCCCCGGGCAGCTTTGATCGCCTTTTCGCCAAACTCGTCGAGAAACTCTTCAAGCGAATGGATAACCGAATCCATCAAGACATTCGGTTGTTCGCCCCGGACACCGAGCGCCGTTCCCTTCGCGAGTCCCCTGGCCTCGTTGTCGACGATCACATTCGAAGTCTCAGTATCCAGAATCGACCATTGAACACGCACCCGAATCTCGAACCGCCCACCATTACCCCGGATGTCGAGACTCGTGACTCGTCCGGCGAGCCGAAACCGCGATGGGCCGAACAGGCCCTCGGTAAGGCTCACTTCAGTACCCGGAACCATGGGCAGCCCGGCCCATCGAAAATGCTCGATGCCCAACAAATATTCCGTGGCTACGCGGTCTTCCGGCGTGAGCTCGAAGTCCCAACTATAGGAGGTGCCGTCTGGGCCTCGACCGAGAGGCTGACCGTCAGGCATGTCGATCGATACCCCTACGATTTCGACCTGAAGGTTGCTGAGCTTCTGGTTGATATTCTGAGCGTCACCCGACGTCGGGAGGACGAGAAGAAGCATGGCGCCCAGAGCGATTCCAATTGGCAGGCGAACTATTTGACTGATCATAAATCCCTCATCGTAAAGTGCAGCTGATGCCAGTTCAGTGCAGCTACCTCGCTACCATCATTCGGTTCCAGAATGCTGGATGCAAAAATACAGCAATGTCGAGACACCCGCACCAACTCATACCTGTTACTCCGATATTTTCTTGACGGAAACAAATGCCTGTGCCAGACTCCTGAGTGGCTGCTGTTCAGCCCGACACATTGAGCCGGAGGTATTCGCATGCCCGACCTGTCCCGCCTCGTCCCGACCTTCATGGTCTCGCTCCTCGTTGTCACCGCTGCCTGTGCCCAGCAGGGAGACACCGCAACTTCTCAAGCCGAAGAGTCACCGGTAGCGACTGCAACCGCTTCACCTGCAGACGGGTTCGACATCCATGTCATGGCCCCGCATGTGGTCAACGGTGAGGTGATGGGACCATACCATCACTACTGCAAAGTGATTTCTCCGGAGCCGGTCATCCAGTGCATCCTGTTTGAATCTGTGCTGGCCGACGCACCGATGACCGAAGTGGAGTACATCGTCGCAAAGTCGCTCACCCGGAATCTCGTCGATCGAGAGCAATGGAACGTCGCCTGGCACGACCATGCCGTTGAGATTGCCAGCGGACGGGTTCAGGTGTTGGACATGACGGACGCCGATGCACAGGCTATTGTGGACGTTGTAATGACCACGGACGGACTGATCTTTCACATGTGGCCAGCCGGGTCCGATATTCCGACGGGCGATGTGTTGATCGCCCAGGCGATCAGCCACACTCCGCTCAGCCAGGCCGAGTGGGACGCACAACTGGCTGAGTTGTCGGACGACGCGGAGTAGAAACGCCCCGACATTGTTACTCTGTTTATCTTTATCTTGACGGCGACAATCGGGTTACGCAGTTTTTTGCCTGCGACCCTGTGATATATGCGGCGAGGCTCGAACCACGCCAGCTTCACTCCCTTGTTCGGAGGTAATCATGAATTCCTACGTACGCGCGCTTCGCTGGTCCCTTCCCGCCCTCCTGATGGCACTGCTGATTCCGGCGGTTGCTCATGGTCAGGACGCGGATGCAATGATTGCAAGCGCTGTCAGCGCTGCACCCGGCTCCGTTTCGGACGATGCCCGTGTTCTCGACTGGTCGATGAACGAGCTACGTGCCGGCACGAACGGATGGACGTGCCTGCCGGATGATGAATCGGTCCTTGGAAACTCACCGTGGTGTATAAACGCCCCGTGGATGAACTTTCTTCATGCACTGATGAATGGTGAAGAACCCACCTACACCGAGGTCGGAGTCGCGTACATGCTCATGGGCGATTCGCCGATTTGCAACATCGATCCCGCGACGACCGAAGAAGAGTGCGGGGACGATTGGGTAGCGGATATGGGAGCCCACCTGATGATGTTGATGCCGGACCTCTCCTCCCTGGAAGGGATCACGACAGACCACATGAACGGCGGGCACTGGGTCATGTGGCCGGGGACTCCTTATGCCCACCTGATGATCCCGATCGACAGCCGCTAAGGTATTGCCTGAGGGGCGGCTCCAGATGGGGCTGCCCCCGGGATTATGGGTTGACTCCGGCGCGATAATAGTGGATAATAGACTCTAAGATCTTTAGGATCCGCTTTTGTAGATCAACGTCGTCTGGACGGTGCCCAATGCAACTGACTAGAGAGAGCGAACACGCCCTTGCAGCTCTAAGTTTCTTGATGACACAGCCCCCGGGTCAATACGTTGCCCTCGCGACAATTGCGGAGGCAGAAGGGCTGCCGCGGGCGTTCCTGGCAAAGACCTTTCAGAAACTGGCCCGCCACAATGTCCTCGCTTCTTCCCGGGGACGAAGCAAAGGCTACACGCTAGCGCGATCAGCGGACTCAATCAGTGTTCTGGACATATTCGTAGCCGTGGAGGGCCCAAGGCTTCTACAACGCTGTACCCTGTGGCCGGCACGCCGCTGCGATGAGGATCCCTGCGTGATGCATCCGTTTCTGCAGGGCCATGTCCGGACGCTGGAGGCCCGACTGGCTGAAATCTCACTCGCGGACTTGTGCGGGGTCGAAGTCAGCCTGTCCTGAGCCCCAAACGTTGCCTGGCAGGTTTACCTGTGTTCTAGAATCGGGCGAACAGTTGTACGTAGGCCCAATGGAGCGTGTCTTCGCCAAGATTGACTGGCGCGATCTCGCCTGCCTCCGAGGGTGAAAACATGCTGTACCCTGCCTGAAAACCGAGCCCGCCGGCGAGCGTTCGGGATGCCGTGAGATCGAGCTCGTAGCCGATCGTCTTCTCGCCCGCAGCGTTCTCCTCCGCAAGTGAAAATCGGTGCAGGTCGGCGCGTACGGTCCATACATCAGGCTTCAGAACGCTGCGGAGCATCACGTCCACCAGTCCAAGATCACCGGTCTGCCGGGGTAGATTCAGGAACAGGTCCATGAACCCGTAGAACTTGTGGTTGGTCGCGTAGAGCGTGGAACTTGTGGTTGGTCGCGTAGAGCGTGTTGAATCCGCCGAACGTGTCGTCCAGCGGGGTCTGATCGCCGGACAGGTAATCGGCCTGGATGCCGAACTGGCCTCGCAATGATCCCGTCAGCAAGTAGTTGGCTGCGGCCGAGGCGAAGGTTGCCTCGATATCCTGGCGTGGGATGCCCGTCTGCATCTGATCGCCGACCTGATAGGCAGCGGTTGCCTGCAAAGCCACCTTCCCAAACTGCCCGCGGCCCCGGCCTCCCAGCGTATACCGGTCAATCTCGTCGCGATCGTCGCCGTCCGTAGCGTTCATGTCGCCAAGCGCAAACAGGTCGAAGTGTTCGTTCGCGGCCCACAGGCCAAATAACGACCGGTCGGCAGCCGTCGAGTCTGCGTTGACCCTCGGATTCAAACCCGTCGCAAGCAGAGCGGCCTGCTCGTCCAGCGACATCGCGAATCCATCGAGTGACCATCCGCCGGTCCGCAGGTTGAGTCGGGCTCCGTCGAACGCCCGCGAGACATTGGTCCAGTTCACGGATCCGACGAGCCGCTCGTCTGCGAATTTCAGCTCCTGGCGGCCAACGGTCAGCGTAAGGTTTGATTGCGGCGTCCATGCCAGCCAGGCCTGGTGTACGTCGAACCGATCGGCGGTCGCGTCCGTAAGCGTGTTCGACTCTTCTCCGAATACGCGTGAATCAGAGAGTTGGATGAACACGCTGACCTGCTCTGATGGCTTCGCGAGTGCCCCGAGCCTCGTCCGGAGGAGGGTCGCGTGGTCCGTTCCGGCACCAGAAGTACGCGCGTCAAGCTCACTCCGCACGCGGACTTCACCCGAAAACGTAAGCTCTGCCTTATCAACCTTTACCGTCTGCCCAAACATTGGCACAGCCGTAACAAGCAGCAGGCAGGCGGCTGCTCCGAACCGGCGGATCAGCATGGAATTTCAGCTCCTTTTCTTGCATAAAACCACCAGTTCACGAACAGGCAGCTCACATAGTATCCGGCGAATCCATACAGTGCATACTCAGGGGTTCCGGCCTGGATCTGGCCGCCGAAGATCCGCGGAATGATGAATGCCCCGTATGCGGCGATCGCCGACGTCCAGCCCAACACGGGTCCTGCAAGTTCCGGCTTGAAAATGATCGGAACCATGCGGAACGTGGAGCCGTTGCCGATACCCGTCGAGATGAACAGCAGCATGAACAGACCGAAAAACGGCCACCAATAGGTAGCGGGATCTGCAGCAGCCCCGGCTAGTTTGACGGTCATGGCGACACCGATGGTCGAAGCGATCATCAGCACTGTGTCCCAGTGGGTGACCCGGGCTCCACCCAGCTTATCCGCCAACCAGCCGCCGACCGGACGCACCAGAGAGCCCACCAACGGGCCCAGCCAGGCATAGTGCAGCGGGTTGGGAGCATTCAGGACCGCCGTTCCATCCGGCATCGTGCCGAACACATCCTGAATCAGCTTCGGGAATGCGGCGGAATAGCCGATGAATGATCCGAACGTCATCGTATACAGCCAGGTCATCACCCAGTTGTGCTTTTGTCGAAAGATCGTGAACTGACTGGACAGGCTGTCACGTACGGCACTAGGCGCCACATGACGCATGAGCAGCAGTGTGATCAAGACGGTAATCGGCAGGATGAGAAAGATCTTCAGCAGATCCGGAAGCCCGACGTCCACACCCAGCAATAATCCGACCCCCACAGCCACTCCAACAAACCCAATCAACTCGAGAGACAGCATCTTCCTGATCGCGTCAAACGTCGAACCCACATCATGCATCGGAAGGTTGTTCATGAACCGGAAAGCCAGCACGGTGAGCAGAAGCAGCGCGGGAACCCAGATGAGTCCGCTGTTCTGAATCCAGATCGAGCTACCGTCGGGCTGCGTCCAGGCGTCACCACCCAGGGCTCCGAATAGCGCTACTGCGGCAACGATCGGCAGTAACAACTGCATGACGCTCACGCCGACATTGCCCAGTCCGGCGTTCAGACCAAGCGACAGCCCCTGCATTCGTTTCGGAAAGAAGAAACTGATGTTGGACATTGACGAAGCGAACGCGCCACCACCGATGCCAGACAGTCCGGCCAGCACCGCAAACGCCACGTATCCGGTGTCGGGATTCTGCAGGGCGACGGCCAGTCCGGCCGTGGGTAGCAACAGCAGGGCCGTGGTAACGCCGATCACATTCCGGCCGCCCGAAATGGCGATCATGAACGAGTTCGGAATTCTCAGTGTAGCGCCCGCTAGACCCGCAATCGCCGGCAACGTATAGAGTTGAACTTTTGTGAACGGAAACCCCAGGGTCTCCATCTGCACGATGATGATCGACCAGGCGAGCCATACGGCAAACCCGAGCAGCAGACACGGAATCGAGACGAGCAGGTTTCGAATGGCGATCTTGCGCCCTGTCGACTCCCAGAAAGCCTCGTCTTCAACGTCCCAGTAATCGATCCCGCGTTTCTTGTCCACCATTCGAGGAATTCCTTGTTAGAAGCCTATCGAGGCGCTGAGGCCGCCGAAGTCAGATTCCAGTCCCCTCTCGGGAGATCCTCCGGACAACCACGTTCAACCAGATGAGACACAATGCCGTTATGCCAAGCAGGAACATCCAGGTCGTGGTCCACAGACCGAGCGATTCCAGCAGGAAACCGAACAGGATCGGGCAGACGAATCCGCCGAGACCGCCGAGTACACCGACCATGCCGCCTACGACGCCTACGTCATTGGGGAAGTAATCCGGGATATACTTGTAGACGGCCGCCTTACCGATCCCCATCGCGATACCGATGAGAAACACGAGGATCGTAAAGATCCACACGTTGGCCTGGAAGTAGATATGTGTGACGCCCCGGGCCAGGAGCTGCTTCTTAATGACGGTTTCCCCAACCTCAACAGCTGGTTCCTGCCATGTGCGAGACACGGGGAGGATCAGCGTTCCCTCGTCGGAAAAGACCGAAGCGTCAGGGGCCTGCTCAAGCACGTACGAACGGTCATCGATGCGAACTTCGGAATCGTTGGCCAGTGTCACGGTACCCGCACGCTGAGCCATGATTCCTTTGCCCGGTGATTCGAGATCCATGCGTGGAAACACGAGCAGGAAGCAACAGACGGCTATGATGCCCAGGACCCAGTACAGAACGCTTCGCGGCCCGAAAACATCTGACATCCAACCACCCAGCGCTCGAATGACTCCCCCAGGCAGCGAAAAAATTGATGTCATGAAGCCGGCTGTCACAATGGTCATCGAGTAGACATTCACGTAGTACGGCACAAGCCACTGAGCGAGCGCGACAAAACCACCGAACACGAGGAAGTAGTACAGACCGAAGCGCCACACGCGCATGTGGCGGAGTGGCTCGAGCATGGTCCGGAGCGTCTTTGACTCCGCACCTTCCGGCTTCTTGTTTCGCGTGCCGAGAAAGAAAATTATGGCCATTATGACCAAGCCGGCGGCATAGATCTGGGGCAGTGAACGCCAGCCTTCGAGGTTTGCCCCGTCGGCCGTTAAGGACCGAAGCACCGATGGCGCCACGAGTGTGGTGAGCGCCGCGCCCGCATTGCCCGCGCCGAAGATGCCGAGGGCCGTGCCCTGGTGCTCCCGCGTGAACCACACTGATGTGAACGCGATTCCGACCGCGAACGAGGCGCCGGTGAGCCCGAAACCGAGGCTGGCAAGCAGGAATTCGGTGTAGGTGTCGGCGCGGCTGAGCAGGAACATCGGGATGGCCGAAGCCAGCATGAGCAGCGTGTACACAGGACGGCCGCCGAACTTGTCCGTAGCCAGGCCGACGGGCAGGCGAGTGAGAGCGCCTGTCAGAACGGGGATGCCGATCAACCAACCCATCTGGCTCGCGTCCCAGTCGAAAATCTGGGCGTCGATCAAGAATGTCACGAGAACACCGTTGAGCATCCACGCAGCAAAGCAGACAGTAAACGCCAGCGTGTTTAGCGCCAGCGTAACCTTGGCGCGACCAGTCTCGTGGGGCATCAGCTGCGATCCTTTAGCGTGACGGCCGTCGATTCCATACGACGAGTTGATAAGGCCGCCACAGGTAGCCGACGGGCACCGCCAGCAGATGGACGAGGCGGGTCATAGGCAGTACCGCAATGAGGGCAAACGCACTAGAAATGTGGAGCTTCACCATGAATGGCAGCGAGGCGACGAGCCCCACGTCAGGCGCCAATCGACCGAGAGAAACCATGTACGGCACGGCGGTCTGGACATACCAGGCAGACCCCCAGCGGTAGAACACGGCCGTGTATACGCCGGTCGCTATCTGTACGACGAGGATCGCGAGCAACACAACATCCCAGCGGGAAGTCACGACTCTGAGGCGTGGCGAACTGGCCCGTCGTGTGCAAAGCAGAACGATTCCGAGCAGTGCCAGCAGCCCGAATGCCAGAGCCGTACCCTCGAGAATCGCCAGGCGCACGGGCACGGCATTGAATGCCATCACACTGCGCGGAACCAGCAGACCAATCAGGTGCCCCGCCAGCACAATCAGAATGCCCCAGTGAAACGACAGCGAGCCCCAATACAGACGCCGACTTTCGAGAAACTGCGACGACAGAGACGAAACGGAGTATTTGTTTATCTTGTAGCGATAGATGCTGAGGACCACGGCCAGAGTGATCGCTACATAGGGAAAGACCTCAAACAGCAGCACATCGACGCTCATGGCTTGGCTCCCTCCTTGGGCCGACTGGCAATCATCGCGGCGGCTTCCGGGCTCGGATTGAAGGCACGGTCGTCACGGTTAGAAATGACGGGCAGGGCCAGCGTTCTGCCTCGGCCCGCCGAGCCCTCGGCGTCTTTCGGGATTTCGGCATTCTCGGGTCGTTCCAGCGTGTGCAGAACAGTCTCCAGAAGTGCCGCATACGGATTACTCGTCTCGGCGAATGCCCGCACGATGGTTCGCAGAGCGGGGACCATCGCATCGTCGACGAGTTCATTGGCGTCCACGGCGTCGGGACGAGCCAGGTATCGCAACACGACAGGCAGGTGATCGGGCAGCTCGCGGTCGAACAGGAAGCCGACCTTCTGGTATTCACCAGCAAGCCGCGCCATGAACGCCCCTCGCGGATAGCTGTCGCCGAACAGGTGGTAGCCCACGTACAGGCAGACCGCCGGATTTACGTCGAACGTCGCAGCATATCTCTCCTGCTGCGCATACAGGGACGTATCTCCCAGCGCCTCGATATGCGTTTGCAGCGACCCGGCCGCTTCCGGAAACGAACCAGTGAGCAGCTCTACCAGTTCTTCCCTGACCTGCCCGGTTTCCGAATTCGGATACTCGAGGGCGCGGGCCAGGAGAAGCAGTACCTGCGCGTCAGGCAGCCCGATGGCCAGTGGAGAGATCACGGTCCCCTCCTGGCGGGCTCGCGGCTACCGACACCTGCGGCGCCCTTGTGAGACAACGGATCGCCCATCATCTCGAGAGCCATCTCCCGATGGTAAGGCGGCACCACAAACCGCTCATCAAACGTAGGCAGTGAAGTCAGCCGATAAATCGCGTCGGCTTCCTCCGGTGTCAGCCCGGCCATCGCAAGCGCTTCGCCGGCGTCGCCCGCAACTCCGTCCCCCACCGTTTCCTCTCGCCGATTGATCCGTACGGCAATCAATTTTTCGACGACTTCCCGCAAGATTCCCTCGTTGCCTGCGGCGAACAGGTTGGCGAGGTAGCGCAGTGGCACGCGGGCCTGTTCAAGCGATCCGAAGTAGTCGGAACCATCGATCTTGTAGCTACCGCCTTCCATCGAAGCCATCACAGGCAGGAGGGGCGGGACATAAAACAACATCGGAAGCGTCCGCGCCTCCGGGTGCAGCGGCAGCGCCAGCTTCCAGATCTTCACGTACTTATAGACCGGAGACTTCTGGGCTGATTCGATCCACAGCGGATCCATTCCGTTGGCTTTGGCGGCCGCGATGACCTCCGGGTCATGCGGGTCAAGGATCATGTCCCGCTGCGCTTCGACGAGATCTTCATCCGCGGCGCCGATCGTTTCCTTGATACGGTCGGCATCGTACAGCAGGAGTCCCAGATACCGGATGCGCCCCACACAGGAATGGAAGCAGGCGGGTGCCTGTCCGGTTTCGAGGCGCGGGAAGCACAGAATGCATTTCTCTGATTTCCCGGTGCCCCAATTGTAATAGACCTTCTTATAAGGGCAGCCCGAGACACACATCCGCCAGGCGCGGCACTTGTCCTGGTTCACGAGAACGATTCCGTCTTCGCCTCGCTTGTATATCGCCCCGGCCGGGCACGCGGCCACACAGGCAGCGTTCACGCAATGGTTGCAGATCCTCGGCAGGTAGAAGTGGATCATGCGTTCGGTCTCGAACAGCGCCTTGCGTTCGATTTCTGTCAGGTCGGCCAGATTGAAGTCGTTCTCGGCATACAGCTTTGATCCGCCCAGATCGTCGTCCCAGTTCGGACCCGCCTCGATGTCCATGTCCTTGCCCGTGATCATCGAGATTGGTCGGGCCGTGGGCTGGTCGTCGGAAGCCGGTGCGTCAAACAGGTCCTGGTAGCGGTAAGTGAACGGCTCGTAATAGTCGTCCAGAACCGGCAGCTTCTTGTTATGAAACAAGTTGCCGAGCGTCGCCGCCTTCCCCTGCAGGCGGAGTTTCGGCTCTCCATTCTCGATCGTCCAGCCGCCCTGGTACTTTTCCTGGTCCTCCCACAGGGTGGGATACCCGGTCCCGGGCTTGGTCTCCACGTTATTCCACCACATGTACTCGGTGCCCTGACGGTCTGTCCACACGTTCTTGCAGGCGATGCTGCATGTGTGGCACCCGATGCACTTGTCCAGGTGAAAAACCATTGAGACCTGCGCTCGAACGTCCATTCCCATTCCTCTCTAAATGCGATTTAGAAAACCGGTTTGCCCTCGAGTTTTTTCACCAGTACGTACGTGTCACGGTTGGTGCCCGTGGGTCCCCAGTAGTTGAAGTGGTATGTGAACTGGCCGTAGCCACCCATCATCAGGACGGGTTTGAGGCGGGTTCGCGTGAGACTGTTGTGCCCCCCGGCCCGGCGGTTGCCGCGCAGTGGAGACTTGGGTACCGAGATCGTGCGCTCGGGTGAGTGGTAGAAGATGCAGACGCCACGTGGCACCCTCGAACTCACCACTGCCCGTGTCACGACGACGCCATGGTCGTTGTGTGCCTCGACCCAGTCGTTGTCTGCGATACCGACCTCGTCCGCATCTTTATCATTGAGCCAGAAAGGTTCGATCCCGCGTGACAGAGTCAGCATTCGGTGGTTGT